>NZ_JBELKF010000078.1:0-4946 GCF_042089775.1 Palleronia sp. | reverse complement strand
TGGAAATCCGGCGAGGCAAGCGCATTTGCAGGAGTTCGAAAATGTCCTCGGCGCTGGAATGCCAAATTCGGATCAGATGATCGGGGCATTACCATCGACGGTTCCCGCCTGCCGGTCCATTCCGAGCGGAGCCAGTGAAGCTGCCGCTCAACGGGTGGACGTGGTCACCGACTGCACGGATGTCTTGCACACGGACCGGCGCTCGCCGACCATACTGCGGTCGGGGTGAAGAAGGTCGCCGCCTCAGCGCCGGTCAGAGGCGGTGGGGCCGCGAGCATCGTCTACGGCGTGAACCACGACACGCACGATCCAAGGGGCTCCGGACCGTCACGGGCGCGTCATGCGCGACGAAATGCGTTGCGCCGGTGGGAAGGTCGATCCACGAGCTGCTGGGCGTCCGCCACGGCTCGATCATCACGATCAACGGCGTAACCGACACGCAGACCGGCCCGGCAAGGAGGTGCGCCGCGCGATCGGCCTGAAAAACCTGACCCCAACAACGACGCGCTCCGTCACCTAGATCACGCTGATTTACCGCGAGCTGACCGGCGCCTGAGCGATTGGATCCTGCGGGTCGCGCTGCTGAACAGCTCGCTGACCGACTGCGTGATCGAGATCGAGCGCAAGACCAGCGTCAAACAGGTCAACGCGTTGTCTCGTGCCGCGACGGAGGGGAACTCAGCTGCATCCTCGGAAACGAGGAGCGCCTGCTCGTCTCGACAGACTATCTGGATGATCCCCGCTCCTGTTCCTTTGGAGCGCGCCAAACGCGTGGATCGTCGTCAGGATTTCGATCTACTTCTATCGGGTTCTTTCGCACGGGGGGATCTACTAAATGCCCGATGCCGGCGGACGCCTCGTCTGCACTGTCCTGTCGAGGGCAAGCGACCAGCTGTGTGTGCTGCTTGTATCTGCTTGGCCACCGAAATGGTAGGCTCGAGCTGGCTGAGGGCCGGACGAACTCGACCGGCAGCGCCTGGCGTCGCCAGAGGGGCATTGACTATCATTGGGCCGGCGCGAGCCGTGCCGCGGAGTGCGGGGCTTTTTGGATACGGTTGGCAGTCTTGGAATGCTCACTCGCATGCTGAGCTTGACCGCAGTGTCCTTGCCATTGTGCAGGTTGTGGAACTGGAATCTCGGTGCAGTCTCGTCAACGCGTCACCAGCCCCAGGTGATCAGCACCCGGCGATGCGCCGCGCAAACACCGGAGCCGGACACTGAACTCCCAGCTCCTCGTTTTGCTCACGTTGTGCTCAAGGGCGCGAGCGCGGTTGATCTATCAGCGGTGACCGTTGATGACGTTTATCGGTGAGGGGCTCCAGCGTTGCGCCGCCTCCGTAAGGCTGTCCCAAGTGAAGCTTTCGGGCGTCATCCGCTGCCGGGTCGGCTGCCAGAACACGGACGATACAGACAGACGCCCGATCATGCGGCGTACGATCTGAAAGCAGAGCTGCCGGCCGCTATCGCGCGTCCCGTAGATCAGCGCATCGCAGCTCACCCCCGCCTGACGTGACCAATCACTTCCTAGACGGCCATAAAGCGCGACCTCTCCATGATCGGTAACATAACGGATGCTGTCCCCGCGCAGCCCGAGATCCAGTGCCGTGATCGTGGCGCCGGTTTGGGTCAGAACACGGCCTATGATGGCCGGAAGCTGATAGAACGCGGTTGTCTCGGTCCGTGCGAAAGCGATCGTGGCGGAGATTTTGTGCGGGAGTTCGATCATCTTGCGCCTCTTATGTCCTGTGTTCCGACAAGTTCAGCCGCATCTCGCGGCTTCTTGCTGCCGCCCCGGCGTCACAGATGAGCCTTTCAGAGATGAGTTTACAGTTCGTTCCTGCTACAGCGCGGGGGAGCACCGCGGATTTCAACATTTCGCTAGGTCACCAGAACGACAAAGGGGCGCCCTTGCGGACGCCCCCCAGCCTTCTCTTGGTCGACGGTTCAGCAGCTGTAGTACAGCTTGAACTCCATCGGGTGCGGCGTGTGCTCGTAGGCGTAGATCTCGTCCCACTTCAGATCCATATAGGCTTGGATCTGGTCCTTTGTGAACACGTCGCCCGCCGTCAGGAAGTCCATGTCGGCCTCGAGCTCGGTCAGCGCCTCGCGCAGGGAGTGGCAGACCGTCGGGATGCCCTGCAGCTCTTCTGCCGGCAGGTCGTAGAGGTCCTTATCCATGGCTTCGCCCGGATGGATCTTGTTCTTGATCCCGTCGATGCCCGCCATGAGCAGTGCCGAGAAGCACAGGTAGGGGTTCGCGGCCGGGTCGGGGAAGCGAGCCTCGACGCGCTTGGCCTTGGGCGATTCGGCCCACGGGATCCGGACGCAGCCCGAACGGTTGCGGGCCGAGTAGGCGCGCAGCACGGGGGCCTCGAAGCCGGGGATCAGGCGCTTGTACGAGTTCGTCGTCGGGTTGGTGAACGCGTTCAGCGCCTTGGCGTGCTTGAGGATGCCGCCGATATACCACAGCGCCTCGTCCGACAGATCGGCATACTTGTCGCCCGCGAAGAGCGGCTTGCCGTCCTTCCAGATCGACATGTTGACGTGCATGCCGGTGCCGTTGTCGCCCGAAATGGGCTTGGGCATGAAGGTCGCCGACTTGCCGTAGGCATGCGCGACGTTCTTGATGACGTACTTGTACTTCTGGATCTGATCGGCCTGGTCGGTCAGGGTCCCGAAGATCAGGCCCAGCTCGTGCTGGCAGGACGCGACCTCGTGGTGGTGCTTGTCCACCTTCATGCCCATGCGCTTCATGGTCGACAGCATCTCGGACCGAAGGTCCTGCGCATCGTCCACCGGGTTCACGGGGAAGTAGCCGCCCTTGATGCCGGGGCGATGGCCCATGTTGCCGCTTTCGAACTCGGTGTCGCTGTTCCAGGCGCCGTCAGCGGCGTCGACCTGGTAGGACACCTTGTTCATCGACACCGAGAAGCGAACGTCGTCGAACAGGAAGAACTCGGCCTCGGGGCCCATGAAGGCGGTGTCGCCGATGCCCGACGCCTTGAGGTATTCCTCCGCGTTGCGGGCGGTGCCGCGCGGGTCGCGGTCGTAGCGCTCCATCGTGTCGGGCTCGTACACGGTGCAGTGGACGGCCAGCGTCTTCTCGGCGTAGAACGGGTCCATGTAGGCCGAGGCCGGATCGGGCATCAGCTTCATGTCGGACTGGTCGATGGTCTTCCAGCCGGCGATCGAAGAGCCGTCGAACATGAAGCCTTCGTCCAGGAAATCCTCGTCGACCTGGTCGGCCATCACCGTCACGTGCTGCAGCGTGCCGCGCGGGTCGGTGAAGCGGATGTCGACGTACTCGACGTCTTCATCCTTGATGGTCTTCAGCATGTCGTCCTTGTTCATGGGTCCCTCTTGGTTGGGTATTTCGCAGGAAGGCTTACAGCGCGTCCGAGCCGGTCTCGCCGGTACGGATGCGGATGGCCTGTTCGACAGGGGAGACGAAGATCTTCCCGTCGCCGATCTTGTCTGTCTTCGCGGCGGAGACGATGGCCTCGATCGCGGCGTCGACCTGGTTGTCGTCGAGCACGACCTCGATCTTCACCTTGGGCAGGAAGTCGACCACGTATTCGGCACCACGATAAAGCTCGGTATGACCTTTCTGGCGGCCAAAGCCCTTTACCTCGAGGACCGAGAGGCCTTGGATGCCCACATCCTGAAGCGCTTCCTTCACCTCGTCGAGTTTGAAGGGTTTGATGATCGCCTCGATTTTCTTCATCTGGCCGATTCCTCCGGTCTCCGGTTCAATGGGGTCAGACCACTTCCCGCGTCGTCTCTCAATCGGGGACCCGACCGGGGCGCGGTCGGCGCCGTCGCCTTCGTAGGGGTTGCCCGATTTTTGTGCAATGTGATTGTCCGCGCGACGTTTTGAGAAAGGAATGCCATGCCGCGTCTGCTGAGTGCCGAAGAGATGCGCGAAATCGAACGAGCTGCCATCGATTCAGGCAGCGTAACGGGTCGCGTTTTGATGGAGCGTGCCGGGTACGGGGCAGTGAGCGCGCTGATGTCGCGCTGGCCCGATTTTGCTTCGGGGTCGCATCGGGCGATCGTCTTGTGCGGGCCGGGCAACAACGGCGGCGACGGCTTCGTCGTCGCGCGTCTGCTGGCCGGGCGCGGCTGGGACGTGCGGGTGCTGCTGATGGGCGATCCCGCAAGCCTTCCGCCGGACGCGCGCGCCAACCACGACCTCTGGGCCGGAATCGGTGCGGTCGAGGAACTGACGCACGATGCGCTGGGGGACCAGCCGGACCTTGTGGTGGACGCCATCTTCGGCACCGGCCTGTCGCGCCCGTTCGAGGCCGAGAGTATCACCTCCGCGCTATCCGCCATGGCGGACGGGGATACCGTGCGGGTCCTGGCGCTCGACATGCCGTCGGGCTGGTGCGCGGACAGCGGCCGTTGGCTGGGCGAGGGCACGACGCCGACGCGCACGAACCTGACCGTGGCGTTCCATTCCGCCAAGCGCGGCCACTACCTTGGCAGCGGACCCGAGACATGCGGGGCGCTCGCGGTCGTCGATATCGGGCTGACGCACGACGGTGCGGGCCTTGCGCTCGTGGAAGCGCCGCCGGCCGGGCGCCTGATAAAGCGGGGCGGGCACAAGTATGGCTATGGCCATGCACTGGTGCTTGGGGGTGGTGTCGCCAAAGGGGGCGCTGCGCGCATGGCGGCGCGCGGGGCGCTAAGGATCGGGGCGGGGCTGGTGACGCTCGCGGTGCCCGAAGCCGCGCTGCAGGAGAACGCCGCGCAGCTCGACGCGGTGATGCTCACGCGTATGAACGATGTAAGAGATCTGTCGGAGATTCTGAAAGACGATCGTCTGAACGCGCTCTGCCTTGGGCCGGGGCTTGGTCATGGCAGCGGGACGCGTGCCCTTGTCCACGCCGCGCTCGAGGTCGAGCGGCCGGTGGTGCTGGATGCCGATGCGATGACCAGCTTCG
>NZ_JBELKF010000252.1:0-2604 GCF_042089775.1 Palleronia sp. | reverse complement strand
GCCATGCCCGCCAGCTGATCGAGGCCTGGCGGGACGACTACAACCACCACCGCCCTCATACGAGCCTCGACGGGCTGACGCCCCGCGAGTATCACCACCGGGCCGAAAACGACCAAACCCTGAACAGAGCTAACCTATAAACGAGGACTCTCAGGGGAGCAGGTCACCCGTCGCCCAGCCAAAGCCGACCTTTCTTCGGTTGCCTCTGCGGGACCTTCAGCCCCTCCCGTCGCCAGATCCGCTCGACGCGCTTCACGTTCACTGCCCATCCGGCCTCCCGGAGGAGCGCGGTGATGCGACGGTAGCCGTAGCGGCCAAACCGGCTGGCGAGTGCGATGATGTCCGCAGTCAGTGCATCGTCATCGGCCCGTCCGCGCGGCGTCTTCCGCTGGGTCGAGCGGTGCTGCCCGAGCACACGGCAGGCAAGCCGCTCCGAGACACGGAGCTTTTGCCGGACGTGGTCGACGCAGGCACGGCGGCGGGCGGGGCTCAAAAGTTTCCCGAGGCAGCCTCCTTCAGGATCAGCTTCTCGAGCGTCAGGTCGGAGACGGCCTTGCGCAGCCGCTCGTTTTCCTTTTCGAGCTCCTGCTCGGCTGCGCTTCCCCTGAGGACCAACAGCGGTACTCCTACTTTGCAGCGCCGGTGGCATTTCAGTTTGACTGCCACACCTTGATATATGTATAGCAATATATTCGGATATGACTAGACTAAACGACTGAACTACTGACCTATTGTTCAGTCGCTTGGGTCCTCCGGGGGTCGTGGGACCGTCCGGGGGGTGGCGCTGAGCGCGGATGTCCGAAGTTTTTCTAAACTCTGAGCGTTTAGCAGATATTTTTTCAGTTTAGTCGTTCAGGGCTGGGGGTTCGGGAAAGCCCGATCGCCGGATATCCCGGCCTCGGCGGCGATCCGGCGGGCGCGGGGCGACCCGGCAAATGACCCCTCCTGAAACACTGAACTCGACCCGGTGGGGGCGCTGCCTCTGAAAACCGAACTCATCCAGTCAGGCCAGTTCAGTAGTGTCCGGGGGGTCAGACCCCGGACACCTACCCCGGACACCATGAAACCCCTTATTTATATGGCTATTGTCCTAGGTGTCCGGGGTGTCCGGGGTATATAGAACTTAAACAGCGAGAGAGAGAAAAAAGGCGATAGTTTAGCCATTAAACTACTCTGAGAGGCCACGGCTTGCTGTATAGGAAAACGCCCGGACACCCGGACACCTGCCGGTGCGCTCGGCGCGTGAAACGCCTTATTTTGTGGGCTATGGGGCGGTGTCCGTGGGGTGTCCGAGGTCAGGGCCTACCCCGGACACCTCTGAGGGCGATTTTCCATTGAACGCCAACTGAAACTGAACTGACCCCTAGATATGAGTTCGGCGACCCGAGGGTCGCCGTTACTCCTTGCTCGCGCTGACGGGTCGATTACTTCCTGAACTCGACCACGTTGCCCTTTTCACGCTCGTCAATCGCCGCCCAAACTCGTTTCTGCTCCTCGCCCGGAACGTAGGTAGCGCCCCGGTAGCCGTCGATCAGGCGCTTGCCGCCCTTGACCCAGCCGAGCTTGCCGAGGGCTTCCGCGACGACCTGCGACATTTGCCCCGTGACCTTCACACCGTCAAGCCATTCGGTCGCGATCTTGTGGGAGAAGACGCGATCGGGCCACTCGTAGGTCGCGCCGCCGTTGGCCTCATCGAAGTCGTCGCCGACGCGGACCTTCGAGTTCAGTTTGTCCGCGAGGATCGCTGCCACCATGTCGGCGTCGTTCTCGCGCAGGCTGGCAGCCTGAAGCTCGCTGGCCTCCTGCTGGGCCTCAAACGACGTAAGGTGCAGCGGGAGCGTCCCGTGTGGCTGTGCGGCCCGCATGGCGCGGTATTCGGCCACAGCCTCGGCCCAGATTTGCGGCATGGCTCGCGCGAGCCGGTCCGTGTCAATGCTGTCCACGATGACCTCGATCGGCCAGAAGCGGCGGTTGCCGGTCTGGTCCTTCAGGAAGTCTTTGTTGTTCGTGGACCCCCTGAACACGCCCGGGCGCTTGAAGACCTGAGCGTTGCGCCGGAAGGCGAGGCGCACGTTCGACTCGGTGGCCGAGACGAAGGCTTTCACGTCCTCGACCGCCGATCGGCCCACGGCGGAAAGCTCGGGAAGCTCCATGATGAGGCAGCCCATCATCTGCTCGACCATGGCCTTCTCGTCCGAGAAGTTGGCCTTCAGTTCGCCCGCCCAGCCGAGGGCCAGCACGTTGATGAAGGTGGACTTGCGCTTGCCCTGCGCGCCCCACAGCGTCGGCACGTAGTCGAACTTGTGCCCCTGCTCGAGGTAGTAGGGCGTGTCGGGGCATCCAAGGTAGTCGATAAGAGCCAGTCGCGCGCAGGATGGAAGCCATTCGTGCCGCCGCGATGTCCATGGTTCCTGCGAGATCGCGTTCGGGCACCTTCATGCTCCAGTCTTTCTTCCCGGGTCCGATTTCGCTCTCTAGGACATTCTCGTAGTACCAGCCGATCGCCGAAGCGTAGGGCTATTCACCTGCTCTTTCAGCGACCTACCATCCAACGCCTTCGCGAGCAGTTCTACTGGCCAGGTTTGGCCTCCATTTGACTCTAGG
>NZ_JBELKF010000251.1:0-2607 GCF_042089775.1 Palleronia sp. | reverse complement strand
AAGCGGGCCATGTTTATGCTGTAACGCCCGGCCAAACCCCATATGCGGGACTGCGCCCATGGTTGAGAGAGAACCTCGAGCCAGTCAACGTCGATTGGCAACAGGACTTCGGCCTCGGTGGCGGTCCAAACGTGATCGTCCACGATCAGCCACTGGACCATGAGCGTGTGGGCTCCAAGCAGATGCCAAGCCCCCTTCGGCGTCGTGTAATCGTTGGACGGCTGCCAGATGATGCCCTCGATCGTAGAGGAGGGCTTGTATATCCGGTAGGCTGCGACAAATCCGAAGACCAGAACCAACCCGAGCAGCAGGGCGAGTCCGGTTGCGGTTTGCCTATGCCTGATCACCGGGGCGCGCTCCATTCTGAAAGCCTTTCTCCTCCTTCAGGTGGCCTCATAGCGTAATGCGCTCGGATCATTCCAAGAATTCGTAGGCCGGCTTTCCCATCCCCGAACGGGTTTGGTGACTTGCGGAACCCCACACTCGGAAGCGCGTTGTCGAGGAGCCTGTGCGATTGTTCCAGAATCCGTCTCGGTTCCGTCCCGACAAGATATGCTGCGCCCGCCTCCACGGCCTCTGGGCGTTCGGTTTTATCCCGCAGGACGAGAACGGTCGTGCCCAAGGCAGCCGCTTCCTCCTGAAGGCCGCCAGAATCCGTCAAGATCAAGCAGGCGGATGAAACCAGATAGATAAAACTCTCATAGTCCTGTGGCGGCAAGAGATTGATAGCCTCGATTCCGCCAAGCTCGCGCTCAAGCACCATCCGCACGTTTGGGTTGGGATGCAACGTGACGAGAACCTTTATATCGGGCCGCTTTGCCAAGGCCTTCAGTGCCAGGCAGACGCCGAGCAGGCCGGAGCCGAAGCTTTCGCGGCGATGCATCGTAGCGAGGACGAGCTTGTGTTGCGCCGACAGCCCAAAACGAACCGAAAGCTCTTGTCTGAGATCGGGCGACCCCACGATCCTGTCGAGCGTATCGTACAGCATATCGATGACGGTGTTCCCCGTTACCGTTATATGGTGAGCGGGAATGTTTTCGTCGATCAGCGCCAAACGCGCCCTCATCGTTGGCGCAAAGTGCAACAGGGCGATCTGTCCGATCAACCGCCGATTCAGCTCTTCCGGCCACGGCGCATTAATGTCACCTGTCCGGAGTCCGGCCTCTACATGACCGATGTCGATCTTCTGATAGAAGGCCGCCAAACTTGCAGACAAGGCCGTGGTGGTATCACCATGAACCATTACCAGGTCCGGGACTTCTTGTTGCAGGACCGGCTCAAGCCCGCTGATGAGGCGGCTTGTTAGCTGGCTAAGCCCCTGACCCGGCAACATTAGGTCCAACTCGTGGTCAGGACTTCTGTGGAGGAGGCTTTTCATTTGTTCAAGCAACTCCCTATGCTGGCCAGTGGTGCAAAGGACGGATCGAACGTCTTGGGCTGCGTCCAGAGCGCGAACAACAGGTGCCATCTTGACCATTTCAGGACGGGTCCCCAGAACACACAGCACTTTGATCAAAACCGTCTCTCCTCCAAAGACGAAGTAGCAGTGCCGTTACCAGCGAACGATTGAAGCCGACGCTGATCCCGTGCGTTGCTCCTCAAAACATGTTTAAAGAGTACGATGGTCTCCCGATCGGCGCGTGGCATGTCTCGGGACGGCGGCGCTGGTCCAAGCTGGATGAGTGGCTGAAAGTTTCTTAGCCTGAGCACGGGCTTGTTCCAAGCCGGAAGAAGAAGGACGCAGCGCCATGGTGAAGCCCGAAAACATCTGGCGCGAGCAATGTGACGCCGCGATCACGATCCACGCCCGATACGGAGTACAGGCTGCGCTCGACTACCTCATTGGCGAGAAGCTCCTGCACTTCACAACCGCGGCCCGCAAGCATCCGGAATTCGCCGAGCAGCTGCCGTTTTTCGTCGCACGCCTGCTCCAGATGTTCTCGCGGAAGGTGATCCTGCGCTACATCGTTGACCGCGAAACCCGCCTGCTCGAGGAAAGCGACGAGGTCGATCCGGAGGAGGACATCATCTTGACGCCCGGACACACCGACGACCTTGAAAGCCTGCGACAGATCCTGGACTTCCTCCGCGTGGAACGGCCCGGAAGTACTTGAGACATCCTGGCGGCCCGGCTGGAATCAGCCCCGCCCGTAGACAGCGACGGTAGAGACTTCAGCCGCGGATACCGCCGGACAGCGGACGGAAACGATCGATGTCGGCCGCACGATCCTTGTTCTCGCCCCCTCATGGGTGGCATCAATGCAGCGGACCAGGATCTACTTCGATCGGCGTGACATCCGGCGCGACCACGCCGTCTGCCTGCATCTTGAAGAGGGTCTTCGGCGAGTACCCGTCCAGAACATAGAACCGGTTCCATGTGCGCGCCCACGAGCGGTCCGGACCGATCCGGATAAGGGGAGATGTTCGAGTTCTGGCGCCGCACCGGAGCCGCGGGTGCCCGGTGCTCTGACCGAGAAGGAACGGGGTGCTGCCCAGCACGGCCGCACACCATCCGTCCAGCACCGGCGCCCGGTCCAGTTCCTCCTGCGTCGGCGGGACGGATCCAAGACGATCTACGTGCTCCAGAAACCGACGGACGCGCTTCTC
>NZ_JBELKF010000250.1:0-2609 GCF_042089775.1 Palleronia sp. | reverse complement strand
CTCGGCCATCGCCCTCGCCGCTACCGTCATCTTCTGGTTATGAGTCCAGAGCCTATGCTGCGAGGTCTGCCGCAGGCACAGCGCTTCGCACTCATCCTCGAAGACCTGCTTGCTATCCGCCGCGCTCATGGAGGTCTCGTCCAGTAAGGCCACAGAAACATCTGGCTGCATCTCTACGCGACTTGCCTCACCCACTTGCACGACGTCGGAGACATCGAGCGCGAGATCACGGCGATGGCCGCCGCAGCCACCCCTGGGCTCGCGCCAAGTGAAATAGCCGCGATCGCACGTCAGGCCATGGAGAAAGCCAGCCTTCCTTCGGCGGCGGCATCCAGGAGCGATGGAAGATATACTTACAGAGGCGCGACCGTCGCCGACATGCTTGGTATCACGGCCGAGATGGCATGTGTTCTCCAGCTTCGACAAGTCGTGCCTGAAGAGGAGAAGAGGCGCCGAAAGGCGGCGCGGCAAAAGCAGCGACGCGCCGGTCGAGGGGCCGCGAGCAGGGAGGAGTATCTCGAAGCCAATAACGCGTCCCGGGCGAGGCCGTGGAGCGCGCTCGGAATCGGCAAGACGAAGTATTGAAGTATTATCGACTGAAGAAGTCCGGGGAACTTCCGGCGACCGTAAGCCGCCCCACGGCGAACAGGTCCGTGCCGACTTCAGGGCGTAGCCAGAATCCAGGCCCCGAGGAAAGGCACCCCGGAGTCTCTCATGCCTCTCTCGGGAGGCAGGATCAGCAGTCGAACGGCATGCACAACCCCGGACGGAACCCGGCGGACAGCGGAGGCGAGTAAACTGCGGCAGGCGAACGGCGCGCAGAAGGCCAAGAAGAAAAAGGCCCACTCCCGTGCCCTGACGCATACCAGGATCTGCGAAACCGAGAAACGAGTCGACTCTTCAAGCTCGCGAACTGTTCGCTTGTGTCAGCCAAACGAAACCGCGTGCTGCGTGACCTGCGAGCGGCCGATCTGACGCCTGTGCAGATCAGCAGACAAGCCATCGATGCCCTCCAGGAGCTGGCGGGAGGTCTCGAGCCGGCGATTCGGGGAGAGACCAAGACGAGATATCTCCACGACGCGAACGACATGTCGATTGGCCACGAAGAGCCGGCGATGATGCCAGCATCGCGTTGATCCGGCTCCATGCGAAGCACCGCCGTCAGTGGACCGATCAGCCTGGCCAAGCCGGCCGCTGGATCGTCTCGAGATACCGCCAGAGCGCCAGCATGTCCGCCGGAACCGGGGTGCCAATACCTTCTTCGATTTCCACGACCACGGTCGGACCCAAGGCGAGATCCCTGAAGGCCGGCATTGCGTTTCCTCCGTCGTGCATCCGGGCCAGGACCTCGATGCTGGGGAACGTGCCCCTTGCGTTCATCGCCAGGCGCGTCAGGTCCGGCGCGCTGCCGCCTCGGCCGTCCGGCCATGGCAGGAGGCGCAGGTCTGCTGGAACAGGATGGCCCCGCGCGTGAGGACAGACCACTTGGGGCTCGGGTTGCATGCGGCCAACGCCAGGCTGGTCAGCATCATCGTCAAATCCGTTGTTCTGCGCCCCATGCTGGCCTCCCCCCTGTATGTCGTCTGTCCCGATGCTGCCGACAAAGGTCTTCGCGCGCCTTGATCCTGATCAAGGCCATGGCGATGCGGGAGAGGTAGGATTGGGCTGCATGACCGAAATCCCCGCGCCCCCGCCCGACCTCGACGCCGACCTCGACACCGTCCTCGACACCGATCACGGCGCCGCGCCGTATTTGCGCGAGGCGGTGCTGGGCGCCATCGACGGTGCCGTGACGACATTCGCCATCGTCGCCGGCGTGGCCGGCGCGGGGTTGCCCATCGGCGTGGTGCTCGCCCTCGGGACGGCTAACGTCGTCGCGGACGGGTTCTCGATGGCGGCGGGCATCTACGCAGGCGGGCGCGCGAATATGGAAGACGCAGCGCGCCGGCGTGCCTTGTTCACCACGCTGGTGACGCGCGACCCCGCCGCGGCCCGTGCCCGCCTGGCGCGCCTTCTTGCCGCGCGCGGCCTGACCGGAGACGCCCTGATGCAGGCGACAGAGGCCATCGGGCAAAGCCGATCCGCTTGGATCGGCTTTCTGGTCGACGGCATCGACGCGCCATCCGTACCGGCACCAGCCCGGGATGCGGTGGCCACCTTTCTGGCTTTCCTCTGCTGCGGTCTTCTGCCGCTCGTCCCGTTCGCCGTGGGTGCGCCACATCCCTTCGCCACGTCTGTCCTGGCGACCGCAGTGACGTTCGCCGGGATCGGCGTGCTCAAAAGCCAGTGGTCGCTGCGGCGATGGTGGACCTCTGCGGCCGAAACCCTCCTGATCGGTGGGGCCGCGGCCCTGATCGCCTATGGGGTCGGGCGCCTCTTCGAGGGGTGAGGGCCGTCGTTGACCGGCATTATGGTTCATGCTCAACGAGCCGCGAAAAAAGCCACCGTCGCGGCGCTTGTGCCCGAATGGCATGGTCTATTGGAGGCAACTCCGCCAAATCGCCCTGGCGTGCATTCCCTGCTGTTCGACAAGGCCGTAGGCTCAGGACCCATCAATCAGGTTGAGGCTTTGCGGCCCGCATGATTCACGGCCCTCGAACAAGAGGGGG
>NZ_JBELKF010000249.1:0-2615 GCF_042089775.1 Palleronia sp. | reverse complement strand
ACCAACACTGAGGCGTTTACGCAGCTTCCGGACACGGTTTCGATGCTCAGCTGTCCGGGACTTCGACGAAATCGCATCGATCGCTACCGAACGGTGGTGAGAGGTTATCCTATCCCAATGTGGCTGCATAAAAGAAATGCTGTCGTCAAAATCCAGCCCCATCAAAACAGCATCCAACTCGATGCCGCTTGAGTTTTTTCCGCCAGCGGCGATGATATCTATCATCGATCGGCGACCAATGGGATTGGATGATGAAATAATAAGTTGTCGAAAAGCTGATCGCACATAGGGGTTTATTTCTCTATCGAGAGCAGTATCAGTTATCTCCTTCTGACTTGTCGCTTTCTTGGCAAGGAGGCGCGCGATCATAGACCCCAACGATCTATCGATCCTTTTTTTCGAAAGGCGTCTTACGAGAGCCCTAACTTCGTTGAGAGAGCGAGCTTGAGAGAGAATAGATTCCACATATGATGATGATGGGGAAGATGGTCCAAGCATTGAGAGACTAAGTGCCTCAAAGAACATGTCTCGCCCACTCCCTGTGTGTTGATATTGCTCGATCTTTTCAAGCCACCTCATCACGAAGCGTTCCGTGCAGTAGTTGAAGTCGACAACTTTCTCCATTGTTTCTGGAACGAGAACTTGGCCCGCTTGCTCCAATGCTGCGATCACATCGCCTCCCAAGGGAAGCCGCATCATCTTTACCTTCAGGAGAAAGCTTACTATAGCGTCACTGAGCGGGTTTGATAGATTGTCCTCGTTCGCTGAAATGTATCTGACTGCGTCAGGCACATAGTATTGCGTCATGCCTGACCATTTATCTATATCTACAGCACTCTTTGAAAGCGGCGACCACAATACAGATAGCGCCTCCTCCCAAACGCCCTGCGCAAAGTATCTCTGGACAAAGCCTTCGATGCTGTCGCGCCGATATTCTTGGAGATTCTTTAACTTGGCATGCTTGGCTCTTTTCGCAGCAACTCCGCGGCCAGCTCGTAAAGCTTTCGACTGCTCCCGTGATAGTATCGCGCCTTCAAAATCCGAATCCAGCCTTAAAATTAAATCAAGTGGTTCATCTTGAAGGTCTACGCCTTGGAAACTTTCCCCCTCGAAAAGTTCTTCCGGTGTCAGCCCGACAGCACCCGCCAGTCCTTGTAGAGTGCTGGACGGTGACATAAGGATTTTTCGAACTTCATCAAAAATCGTCATTCTCTACCAGCGATACAATGAGGTCTCCAATGACCATATCTGAATATTGCTCATGAACATCTCCGACTCGGAGACCTTCCTCTTGCAACTTCTTTTTAATGAAAGCCTCGGCAACTTTTGTAGCTTTTCTCCTATTTGTTAGCCGAGCGAATGTCTTGCTTTCCTCCGGGTCAGTGAGACTCACTTCAGTAACTTCTAAGTCCTGACGTTTACATCGAACCTCGATCGTCACAGTGGCATGAAGACCAGTCCGCTCTTCTCGGTCTCGAACGGCGGGCGGGCGGCCATCAATAAGCTCAAACCGCGGCTCGTCTTTGTTAGCATTCCAGAGGAGGCCTTCCAAAACCTCTGCTCCGTCCATCCGCGCAATATTCCACGATTGATGGCCGTCAGTGGACTCGCTTCTCGTCCCCAATAGCACCGGCAAAATCTCTTCAGAGGTTGCCTCGACAGATCGAGAGCGCTTCGCTTTTGCTGAGAAATTTGCACTCCCAGTCGCCCCAGATGCACCAACACCCAACCCGGCGCCGGCTGAGACCTCAGAAGTCGCACTGGTAGCGCGCCGAATAGTCACGTCGGTGGTTGTTTGCCCTACCGCGATCGTGCGCGGATCTATCTTCAGTCTTTCCTCCCCCCTTGGGAGCATAACGACCAACTCGCATCGTTTGAGGCCGACTTGGAACCTTACCGGATCGTTGGGCCCGCCTCCGAGCCTCTCTTGCTGGAAAGTCACATCCATATGAAATGAATATCTGGGCGGGCTTCGATCCGGGATAGGATCGAACCAGGCGCGCGTAATCGCCAACCGCCCCAAACTGCGTCGCTTATTGTCCTTGAGAGTCACCAGTAAAGATCCCTACTTCCGCGCTAGATAACATCGCACGCCGTGTAGTCGCCGGTCGGCTCACCGACATCAGAGTGTTGGTTCTGCGTTCCACTGCCATATGAAACACGGTTTTTTTGGTGTAGCACCTTGGACCTCGATCCTTATTCCCTAAGCATGCGTAGAGGCCCAATCAACCTATAGTAGCTGTTGTTTGTAATGTTGTTCCCTTGATCTACACACAGGGCTGTGCCCATGTAGGCTACAACCCTTTATGACGCAGAGGTTAAGTGGTTGATCCTATGGTGATTTTCGTCTGACGGCTCCGACCCCTGCCTGGGAAGCCAACACCGCCTCGACGCCGGGCCCGATCGGGTCCAGATGAGGGGCATGCAACTCGACGGCCAGATCCTCTCGCTTGCGGCCGCGCCCGGCACGGATGCCGCGCGCCGGTCCATCGCCACCCTGATCGCGGCCAGCCACGCGGATGGCTGGCACGAGGAGGGCAGGGGGATCGAAAGCCCGAAGAGGCGCGCGCTGGTCGCCGTCGCCTGGAACATCTACCCGCGGCTCATGGCCGAGG
>NZ_JBELKF010000077.1:0-1005 GCF_042089775.1 Palleronia sp. | reverse complement strand
GCCCACGGACGCGCCCTCGGCGGGACGTTCGGACGCATTCGCAGCATCCTCGGAGGCGCCCGGCGCCGGCGTCTCTGCCTGCACGAGCGAGCCGGACTTGCGGAGGCGAAACTTCCTAGGCCTTGAGTTCGTAGTCATAAAGACGCTTCGCCTCCTCGAGGGAATCGAACATGTGGAGTTGTCCGTTCATCAGCACCGCGGCAGAGCGGCAGAACTTCTCGAGCGTTTCGGGCTGGTGCGAGACGACGACGATCGTCGCACTGTCCAGTCTTTGGCGCAGGATCTGCCCGGCTTTCTTGTTGAATTCCACATCTGTGGTCGAGGGCATCCCCTCGTCTATGAGATAGAAATCGAAGTCCAGCGCGAGTAGCAGGGAAAAGCTCAGCCGCGCGCGCATCCCCGCCGAATAGGTGCCCACGGGCATGTCGAAGTACTCCCCGAGGTTGCACAGCCATCGGCAGAACGCCTCAAGGTAGTCGGGGTCCAGCCCGTAGAGCCGCGCGATGAAGCGGGCGTTCTCGTTGCCCGACAGGCGATTGATGACGCCGCCCATGAAGCCCAGCGGAAACGAAATGCGCGCAGTGCGGCGGATGTCGCCCTCGTCCGGTTTCTCTAGTCCCGCCATCATATTGATGACGGTCGTCTTGCCGGTGCCATTGGGGGCGAGGATGCCCAGCGAATTGCCCTGGGTCACGCGGAACGACGCCCGGTCGAGGATTACCTTGCGCTGTGTGCCCGTCCAAAAGGACTTCGAGACTGTGTCGAACTCGATCATCCAAAACCGCGCCGAAAAGGGGCCGCAGCCCCATCTGGCTCGGCTGGTGAAATTGCGAGTGCCCGGAAAGATAAACGCCGTTTCTGACCATAATATGGCCGACCCCGTTACCAAACGGCAAGAGAGGCGGGACCTTGACGCGCGGCAATCGACGAAACGTGAACGGGCAGGTCATCTAGGCTCAGGACCCAATAATCAGGTTGAGGCTGTGCGGCCCGCATGATTCACGG
>NZ_JBELKF010000012.1:0-64955 GCF_042089775.1 Palleronia sp. | reverse complement strand
AGTGCCTGCACGAGGTGAAGCTGATCGTGGACCTGATCTACGAAGGCGGCATCGCGAACATGAACTACTCGATCTCGAACACGGCCGAGTATGGCGAGTATGTCAGCGGCCCGCGCATCCTGCCCTATGACGAGACCAAGAAGCGCATGAAGGAGGTCCTGTCGGACATCCAGAACGGCAAGTTCGTGCGCGACTTCATGCAAGAAAACGCCGTCGGTCAGCCGATGTTCAAGGCGACCCGTCGCCTGAACGACGAGCACCAGATCGAGCAGGTCGGCGAGAAGTTGCGCGGCATGATGCCCTGGATCTCGGCCGGGCGCATGGTCGACAAGGAAAAGAACTAAGGCACCGCACGCCTCGGCGCGGCCTGTCGGACTTTCGTGAGAGTTCTGTAGGAAACGCGTAAGAGGAGTGCCGGAGTCCCGTAGGACTTTCCCCGCGCGGGCCGAGAAATCGGTTCGCGCGGATTTTTCTTGTCCCGGCCGCAGAATGCCGGGGTTTTTCCCGCACCGACGCGGGCCTAGGAAGGCGCCATGACCGAACGCCCTACCCTCGAAAACTGGCTTTCCATCCTGTTCCTCGGCCTGATCTGGGGCGGGACATTCATGTTCGTGTCGGTCGCCCTGCGTGGCTATGGCCCACTGACGGTGGCCTGCGCGCGCACGACGCTGGGGGCCGTGGCGCTTTTGATCCTGATGCGCAGCATGGGCCGACGCTTTCCCCGCGACCTGCGGATCTGGGCCTTCGCCATCCCCATCGGGATCTCCAACACCGCGCTGCCCTTCTTCCTGCTGAGCTGGGGGCAGCAATACGTGCCGTCGGCCTTCGCCGGCCTGTCCATGGCCGCCCTGCCGCTGTTCGTGCTGCCGCTGGCGCATGTCTTTTCGGACGAGCCCATGTCCCTGCGGCGGGCGCTGGGCGTCACGTTGGGCTTCACTGGTGCGGCGCTACTGTTGGGACAGGGGGCGCTTTCGTTCGGGACCGGGGGCGCCGAAGCGCTGGGACGGATCGCATGCCTGACGGCGGCGGTATCCTACGCGGTCGGGTCGATTTTGACCCGGCGCTGCCCACCGATGGACGCGGTCACGCTGTCGGCGGCGACGCTGACGATCGGCGCCGCGGTCCTGATCCCCGCAATGCTGCTGGTCGAGGGCGTGCCGCGCCTGTCGGGCACCTTGGCGGACCCGGCGATCGTGGTGCTGGGGCTGATCCCGACAGCGCTGGCCGTGCTGATCCGGGTGCGGGTCGTGCAAACCGCCGGATCGGTCTTCATGACGCTGGTGAACTACCAGGTGCCGGTCTGGTCCATGGTGTTCGGCGCAGCCGTGCTGGGCGAGGCGCTGCCGCTGCGCTTCTTCGCCGCGCTCGCGCTGATCCTGGCGGGCCTCGCGGTCAGCCAGTGGAATGCGCTGCGCGGCCTTGCGCGCGCCTAAGCGGCAGCGCGGGCGATGCGGTCCGCGATGGTGTCGACGACCTCGGCCAGCAGGGCCTCGTCCTCGCATTCGGCCATGACGCGGATCAGGGGTTCGGTCCCCGAGGCGCGGATCAGCACGCGGCCGGAGCCGTTCAGGCGTTCCTCGGCGGCGGCGATCTCTTTCTTCACGCCTTCGTCATCCAGCGGCGCGCCGCCCAGCTGATAGCGCACGTTCTTCAGAAGCTGCGGCACCCGGTCGAACTGGCCGGCAAGCTCGGACGCTTTCTTCCCGGTTTCGACGATAGCGGTCAGGAAGTGCAGGCCCGCCAGCAGCCCGTCGCCGGTGGTGGCATGGTCGGACATGACGATATGGCCCGACTGCTCGCCGCCAAGGTTGAAGCCGCCCGCGCGCATGGCCTCGACCACGTAGCGGTCGCCAACCTTGGTCCGGTGCAGCTGTAGCCCGCGCGCACCCAGATACCGTTCGAGCCCGAGGTTCGACATCACCGTGGCGACCAGCGTGCGTTGCGAGAGGCGGTCGGCCTCGGCCCAGCGGCTGGCAAACAGCGCCATGATCTGGTCGCCATCGGCAACCGCGCCGTTCTCGTCGATGATCATCACGCGGTCGGCGTCACCGTCGAGGCAGATCCCGAGGTCGGCGCGACGCTCGCGCACCAGCCGCTGCGCCGTTTCCGGCCGCGTCGAGCCGCAGTTGAGGTTGATGTTCAGGCCGTCAGGCTCGACCCCCAACGGGATGACCTCGGCGCCAAGCTCCCACAGGACCTCGGGGGCGACGCGGTGTGCTGCACCGTTGGCGCAGTCGACGACGATGCGCAGCCCTTCGAGGCTGTGGCCCGTGGGCAGCGTGGCCTTCAACCGCTCGGCATAGCGGAACCGGCCGTCATCGATCCGCTTGGCGCGGCCGATGTCGTCGGGGCGCGCAAGCGGAGCGCCCTCCTGCACGAGGCGCTCGATCTCGGCCTCGGCTTCGTCAGAGAGCTTGAAGCCATCAGGGCCGAAGAACTTGATGCCGTTATCCTCGTGCGGATTGTGGCTCGCCGAAATCATCACGCCCGCATCGGCGCGCATCGAGGGCGTCAGGCAGCCCACGGCCGGCGTCGGCACCGGCCCCAGCAGCAACACGTTCATGCCGACGCTGGTGAACCCGGCCGTCAGCGCGTTTTCGAACATGTAGCCCGACAGGCGGGTGTCCTTGCCGATCACGACCCGATGCGCTCCCGCGCCCTCGCGTCGGAAATAGCGGCCGGCGGCGGCGCCCAGCTTCATGGCCATCTCGGCCGTCATCGGATGCGTGTTGGCCGTGCCGCGCACGCCGTCGGTGCCGAAGAGCTTGCGGGTCATGGGGTCTCTCCTGTGGTGGACGCCTGCCAGAGGGTGAAGGCCTGCCTTGTATCGGCCAAATCGTGAACGCGAAGTATCTGTACACCCTGCGCCGCCGCTGCAAGCGCCACGGCGACCGATCCGGGCATTCGGTCGCGGGCGGTGTCGGCCCCCCCGAGGGTGCCGATGAACCGCTTGCGGGATGCGCCCAGCAGGATGGGGCAGCCCAGGGCGTGAAACAGCGACAGCCGCGCGATGAGCGCGAGGTTATGGGCGAGCGTCTTGCCGAAGCCGATGCCCGGATCGACGACGATCCGGTCGCGCGGGATGCCGTGCGATTCGGCCACGTCGATGCGAGCGGCGAGGTGGTCGTAGACGTCGAGCAGCACATCGTCGTAGCGCGGCTCGTTCTGCATGGTGGCGGGATCGCCCCGCGCGTGCATCAGGCAGATGGGCAGGCCCGAGGCCGCGACTGTGTCGGGCATTGCCGCGTCGAAGCTCATGGCCGAGACGTCGTTGATGACGTCGGCCCCGGCGGCAATGGCGGCGCGGGCGACGGCGGCCTTGCGTGTGTCGATCGAGATCGGCCCGTCCCACTCGGCTCGGGCGGCACGGATCGCGGGGGTGACGCGGGCCGTCTCTTCGTCCACGGGCACTTCGGCCGCACCGGGGCGAGTGCTTTCGCCGCCGACGTCGAGGATGTCTGCCCCCGCGGCGATCAGCGCGCGGGCCTGCGCGGCCTCGATGCCCGCATGGGCACCGCCGTCCGAGAAGCTGTCGGGCGTCACGTTCAGGATCGCCATGATCCGCGGCTGATCCAGCGTGAGCCGGGCCAGCGAAGGACGGGGCGCGACAAGACGGTCGCGCACTGCGTCCGGCAGCGCATCGGTGGGCAGGACGCGGGGGGCGGCGCCGCGGGACAGCGCCTCGACATGGGTGAACCACGTCCAGCCGCCGGCGAGGGTCAGCGCCTCCGGGGGGCGGGCGGGGCCAGTTTGGGGGATCGGGCGCCAGTAGATCACAGCGGCCACGTCTCGGTCGGCAGGTCGGTGGCGGGGGCGTCGGCGCCCACGACGATCATGCGCTGCGCCCGCATCTGACGGGCGAACCAGGCGGCGAGGGCGACGGTGTCGCGCGGCTGGGCGGATGGGGGTTCGACAGCATCCAGCACCAGCTTCGACGGCGCCCAGACGGTCGTGCGGCCCTTCTTCATCGCCCAGTCAAGCTCGGTCCGCGTCTCGACCACCACGCAGCGGGCGTCGCGGGCGGCAAGGCGCCAGCAGTTCTGTTCGATCGCGAGAAGGTCGATGCGGCGCTGGACCATCGCGTGGCCCGTCTGCGGCGCGGCATTGGGCGCGGGGCCGACGCAGAGGATCACCGGCCTGTCCGCCTCGATCCGGTCGAGGATCGCGGGAAGGTCCGGCGCGTCGATGGCGGCGTTCGACAGGAAGGCCACGACGGGATGCGGGGCGGTGTCGTCCGCAACCTCGCGCACAGGCCCGTCGGAGGTGCGCACGATCTCGACCCCGAGCGCGCCCGGCCCGAGGTCGAGCTTTTCGATCCGCACGAAGCAGCGCAGCGACTGCGGCTCGGCCAGAAGGCGGGCGGCGACGCGCTCGGCCAGCGTTTCGAGCAGGTTCAGCCGCTCGTCGCCCAGGGCCGCCTGGATGGCCTCGGTTATGGTGTCGTATGAGAGGACGTCGTCGACGTCGTCGGTGGCACCGGCCGGGCTGGGGCGGACTTCGACCACGACGTTGAAGAGGACCCGCTGCGTGCGGCCACGCTCTTGCTGAAAGGCGCCGATCTCGACCTCGACGACATGGTCGCGCAAGGAGATCCGGTCGGGAAAGCCCGCTGGCGGATAGGCCGCCGCGCGGGCTTCGGGGTGCTGGAAGGCCAGCTTGGCATCTTCACCCATGATCGCCCTCTCCTCGCCACGGCCGGCGTTCTACGGCAGAACGGGCCCTGACGGAAGGTCGTCAGGACTGGACGTAGAAGTGGTGCTCGCCGATCGTGGTGACGCGGTCGAACGCGCTCGCCCAGTAGGGGCTCACGGCCTTGGTGTGGTAGAACAGCGCGCCGTCGGTCAGGTCGCGCGGGGCGCCGTCGATCATCAGGCCGGCGATCTTCTCCATCCGCTCCATGATGCGCGGCTCGCCGACCGCCTCGGGGAGGCCGTCGCAGGTATAGCTGAACTGGCAGGCATACTTGCGGCCGGTGCCCTGGTTCACCACCTTGCAGATCGTGTCGGGGAATTTCTTGCTGTCGACGCGGTTCAGGATGACCTCGGCCACGGCGAACACGCCCTCGGCCGTTTCGCCGCGCGCTTCGAAATAGAGTGCCTCGGCCAGGCATTGGAACTGGGCGTTGCCGTCGGCCGCCGGCAGTGTGTCGACGAAGCCATAGTCATACGAAATCTTGGGGAGATCCTTCGTGTCGCCTTGCCCGCGGCGGGTAATCGCGTCACGCAGTGACTGTTGGGCGTCGGGTTTGACCTCGGGTCCGGACCGGCCAACGATCCCTTCGAGGCGGTCGCCAAGGGACGGTCCGATCTCGATATCCGGGGCGGACTTGGTGCCGAAGGTGACATCCGCAATGGCGGCTGTCGACGTGGTGAGGCCGAGAACAAGGCCAACAATCGTCATAGCGCGTCGAACGGCGCGCGCCGCGAAAACATCGCACTGCATTCTGCAATCCCCGAGTATCAGGTATGTCGAAAAGGGTGCGTGTCCCGGCCCGGATCAATGCGGTCGCGCCCCTTGGCAAGCGAGGGATGACGTACGTGAACTAGGCCCCGCGGGCCAACCCTTGAATCCCGCGGTGCGCAGGTTCCCGCCGATTATGTAAAACTCGTGCGTTCAGCGCTCGGGCGGGGACGTGGTTGTGCGTCCCCGCTCGCGGATCGCAATATGTGCTGCCGCCATGCGCGCCACGGGAACGCGATAGGGCGAACAGCTGACATAGTCGAATCCGGCGGCGCGGACGAAGGCGATGGAATCGGGGTCGCCGCCATGCTCGCCGCAAATCGACAGGACCACGTCCGGCCTTCCCCGCCGCCCACGCTCGGCCCCGAGAATCAGCAGCTCACCCACCCCTTCGGTGTCGAGTTGCAGGAACGGGTCGTCGGTAAAGACCTTCTCGCGCACGTACGCCGACATGAACCGGCCGGCGTCGTCGCGGCTGAGACCATAGGTCATCTGCGTCAGGTCGTTCGTCCCGAAGCTGAGGAAGGTCGCGTATTCGGCGATCTCGTCGGCGCGCAGGGCGGCGCGGGGCGTCTCGACCATGACGCCGAGATTGTAGTCGAACTCGACTCCGCTTTCGGTGCGCACCTTCGCGGCCACCGCGTCGATGCGGGATTTCACCAGCTCGACCTCGCGGCGGGCCGAGACGAGCGGGATCATCACCTCGGGCGTGACCCGCGGCGTCGTGCGCACGGCGGCCTCGAAGATCGCGCGGGCCTGCATCTCGTAGATCTCGGGCATGGCGATCCCCAGCCGCACGCCGCGCATCCCGAGCATCGGATTGAACTCGGACAGGGACTGCACGCGCCGTTCGACCGCAGCCAGCGGCAGGTCGAGCGAGGCGGCAAGATCCAGCATGCCCTTGCGGTCCTGCGGCAGGAACTCGTGCAGGGGCGGGTCGAGCAGGCGGATCGTCACCGGCTTGCCCGCCATGATCTGGAACAGCTCCATGAAATCGGCGCGCTGGACGGGCAGAAGCTGGTCGAGCGCGGCCGCCCGGTCGTCGTGACCCTCGGCGAAGATCATCTCGCGCATGGGGGTCAGACGGCCTTCATCGAAGAACATGTGTTCGGTGCGGCAGAGCCCGATGCCTTCGGCTGCAAAGCGCGCGGCGGTGCGGGCCTCTTCGGGCGTGTCGCAATTGGCACGGATGCCGATGTCGCGCCGTTCGTCCGCCCAGTCGAGGATGGTGCGGAATGCCTCGTCCATCGCCGGTTCGAGCAGCGGCGCAGCCCCCTGGATCACCCGCCCGTTCGAACCGTCCAGCGTGACGAGGTCGCCTTCGCGATACGTGCTGCCATCCGCGGCCCGGAACAGCCGGGCGCGCGGGTCGATGGCGATTTCGGACGCGCCCACGACGCAAGGCAGGCCCAGCCCCCGTGCGATCACCGCGGCGTGGCTGGTCGGCCCGCCCCGTTCGCACAGGATACCCTTGGCGGCGTGCATCCCCAGCACGTCGTCGGGCGTGGTCTCGCGCCGGACGAGGATCACGTCCTCTTCGCGCGCCTGCGCCGCCTGCGCCGCAGCCGCGCTGAAGACCAGCTTGCCGGTCGCGGCACCGGGGCTCGCGGCGATGCCGCGCGCGATCAGGGGCAGGCGCGCGGATGAATCCACCTGCGGGTGCAGCACGTCCAGAAGCGCGCGCGGGGCGATGCGCAGCACGGCCTCGCCCTCGGGTATGATGCCGTCGGTCGCCAGCGCCACGGCGATCCGGAGCGCCGCACGCGACGACCGCTTGACCCGCACCGCGTCGAGGATGTGCAGCGCGCCGTGATGCACGGTGAACTCGATCTGCATCTCTTCGCGCAGGCGCGTTCGGCAGAGCCCGCCGTAGTTCTGCAGGTCCGCGTAGATGCCGGGCGAGTCCTCTTCCAGCGACGGCCCCCGCGTGTCCTTTGCGAGGTAGAGCGCCCCCGCCCCCGGCAGCAGCGCCTCGCGTCCCTGGCTCTGGCGCAGGTAGCGGCCGGTGATCCGCGCTTCGCCCGTCTTGGAAGAGACGAACTGGATCACGCCTGACCCGCTTTCGCCGCTGGCCGGGTTGCCGACGCCCAGCACCATGCGCTGCACGACGAGGCCCAGCCCCGCATCCTCGGGCGCGCCCCGCGCCCGGCGCAGCAGCCGTGCGGTGGTGCCGTCCCAGGCGCGTGCCATGGCCGACAGCACGGCCGAAAGCTGTTCGGCCGGCTCTTCGGGGAAGGGCTCGTCCATCTGCTCTTCGTAGGCGGCGAGCATCAGGTCGATCCCCTGCCCGTCAAAGAGGTCAGGATTCAGCCGCGCGACCTGCGTGGCGAAGGACTGGATGAAGCGCGAATACAGCGCATCGGCCGCATCGGGCCCCAGCCTGTGCGCGAGCGCGGCGTGGCGGGCCCGGTTCATGCCGATATTCAGCACGGAAGGCGGCCCGCCCCAGTCCGAGGCCGCCGAGGACGGCCGGACCGAGACCAGGGGGTCCGGCCCGAACGCCGCGACCAGCGCCTCGGCGTCCAGCCGTCCGCCCTGCGCGATGCGGCCGACCGTGTCGAAGTCGATTGCGTAGGTATCGGGGACCGGCAGGCCAAGGCGGATCAGCCGTTGCAGGCACTTGGCCCGCCCCCCGTGGGCCTTGGGGCGGATATTGGCGGTCGGCGTGATGTAGGTCACGCCGGCGATGTCGGCCTCGTGCTGCACTGCGGCGCTCCTCTTGGTCCAGAGCATACGCCGCGTGCGGATCTGAGCAAGGTTCGTGACGCGTGGTCAGCCCTCGATCCGGGTCAGATCGGCCACGCCAAGGCAGAGCGTGCGGATCCGGCTGAGCAGGTTCAGCCGGTTGCGCCGCAGGATCGGGGTGTCGGTGTTGCTCTGCACGGATTCGAAGACCGCGTCGATCGGCGTGCGCAGAAGGGCCAGCGTGGTCATCGCGGTGGCGAAGTCCTCTTCCGCCATCGCCTTCTGAATCACAGGCTCCTGCTGGTCGAGCGCGGCGAAAAGCGCGCGTTCCTCGTCCGTGTGGGCATGCCTGGCGTCGGCGCCGAACGAGTATTCGACGCCGTCCTTTTCCTCGGCCTGGGTCAGGATGTTGTTCGCCCGCTTGAACCCCTGCACGAGGTTCGTGCCGTCCTCGGTCTTCATGAACGCCGCCAGAGCGCGAGCCCGCTTGACCAGAAGCGTCAGGTCGTCGGCGTTCGGCATGGCGAGGCAGGCGTCGATGACGTCATGCGGGATGCCCTCGTCGCGGAGGTGGACCTTCAGGCGATCGTGGAAGAAGGCGAGGAGGTCGGATGGCGCAAGCTCTTTCGTCTCATGAATGAACGTCAAGCGCCTTTCGCGCACTTCTACATGAGAGCGAGCAACTTGCACTTGCCCTTGCGAATAGTCACTTTGCCGGCGAGCGGCTTCTCGATCGCCGCCAGCGGCTGTGCCAACGAATATCTGATAGTCGCTAGCTGCCTTTTCCTCCGCATGTTCGAGTTCAGAACGTTCTCTTTCGAGTTGTTGTACTGCCTTCTCTTCTCGCAGCACAGAAGCAACACTTTGGCTGATGATGTTGGATTTCAGCAGCTGAAGCCGGATTTGCTCGGTTAGCACCAACCGGATCACCCCCAGCGCCGCCCGCCGCAGCGCATAAGGGTCTTTCGAGCCGGTCGGCTTCTCGTCAATCGCCCAGAACCCCGTCAGCTTATCCAGCTTCTCGGCCAGCGACACCGCCACGGACACGGGCGCGGTCGGCACCGTGTCGGACGGGCCAAGGGGGGCGTAATGTTCGGCCACGGCGTCGGCCACGGCATCCGGGAAACCAGCACTTTTCGCGTAATAGCGGCCCATGATCCCCTGCAATTCGGGGAATTCGTAGACCATTTCCGATGTCAGGTCCGCCTTGGCGAGGCGCGCCGCCTGCTCGGCCTGGTCGGCATCCGCGCCGACCACCGGGGCCAGCTCGCGCGCTAGGGCGGCGATGCGCTCGACCCGGTCGGCCTCGGACCCCAGCTTGGCGTGGAAAGTCACGGATTTGAGGTTGTCGATCCACGCGCCCATCCCGGCCTTCGCCACGGCGAGATCGTTCTTCCAGAAGAACGCGGCGTCGGCGAGGCGGGCGGCGAGGACGCGCTGGTTGCCGTTCAGGATCGTTGCGCCGTCATCGGCCGTCTCGCGATTGGCGACCGTCACAAATCGAACAATCCGGCCCGATCCCGGCTCGCGGACCGAAAAGAACTTTTGATGTTCGCGCATCGAGGTCTGCAGCACCTCGGGCGGCAGGTCGAGAAACTGCTCGTCGATCGTGCCCATCAGCGTGACCGGCCATTCCACCAGCCCCGCGACCTCGGCCAGGAGGCCTGCATCTTCGACCACCTCCAGCCCGGCTGCGAAGGCGAGGTTGGCCGCGTCGGCGCGGATCGTCTCGGCCCGTTCCTCGGGGGACAGCATCACGTGGGCACGCTTGAGCTTGTGCTGGTAATCCTCGAACGAGTTCACGCGGATCTCGCCCGGCGACATGAAGCGGTGGCCTTCGGTCACGTCCGAGGCGACGATGCCGTCGATGTCGAGCGGGACGACCTCGTGCCCCTCGGGGCCGGTCAGGATGCAGACGATCCGGTGCAGCGGGCGGACCCAGCGCAGGCTGCCCGCGCCCCAGCGCATCGACTTGGGCCAGGGGAAGCCGCGCACGGTCGCCTCAAGCACCTCGGCCACGATCTCGGGCGCGGGGCGGCCCTTCTTCTCGATCCGGGCGAAGTAGACCTCGCCCTTCTTGTCAGGCCGGACTTCGAGGTCGTCGCGGGTCACGCCGGCGCCGCGCAGGAAGCCGTCGATCGCCTTGTCGGGCGCGCCGACCTTGGGGCCCTTGCGTTCTTCGACGGTATCGGGGGAGCGGTCGGTCAGCCCCTCCACCGCCAGCGTCAGGCGGCGGGGCGTCACCACGGTGCCGGCATGGGCGTAGGTCAAGCCGGCCTCGACCAGACCGTCGGTCATCAGGCGCTTCAGATCCTCGGCCGCGCGGGCCTGCATCCGGGCCGGGATCTCTTCGGAGAAGAGTTCGATCAGAAGGTCGGGCATTATTGATCCTCGCGCGGCGGGCATTCCTCGCCGATCTGGGTGCCGTCGTAGGCGACTTCGCCGCAATTGTTGAGCTGGTGCCACACGTAGCCGCGACCGCCGGGCAGGATCGCGACCACCCGGTCCACGCCGTATTCGACGTTCTTCTGGCCCATGAAGGCCTGCGCCTCGCCGCGCGCCAGTGCCTCGCCGATCTCTTCGGCGTCGAAGCAATCGAACCAGAACGGGGCGTTCAGAGGATCGGCGCTGTCATAGCGCTCGGCCGCGACGTCGGGGCCGAGGGGTGTGTCGAAGCAGGCGCGAAAGCGGATCGGCGACGAGTTCGCGTCGATCGCCTCGATGTTCGTGGCCTCGGCCGGGATTTCTCCGCTTGCGGTCTGAAGGACGAAGCCGCGGGGCGAGACCCGCTCGTAATAGTGGAAGACCTGCAGGTAATAGAGGCCAACTGCGGCGATCACCGCGACGGCCGCCAGCACGATGGCGATGACCTTGCCCATCATTGCGCCCCGGCGTCGCCGCCGGCCTCGGTCATCAGGAAGGCGTCGGCGCACTGCCTTGCCAGTCCGCGGACCCGGCCGATGTAGGCCTGACGCTCGGTGACCGAGATCACGCCGCGCGCGTCCAGCAGGTTGAAGATATGGCTGGCCTTGATGCACTGGTCATAGGCGGGCAGCGCCATGACGATCCGCCGTCCCGTGCGCGGGTCCACCGCCGGCTGGGAGAGAAGGTTTGCGCATTCCGCCTCGGCCTCTTCGAAGTGGCGCAGCAGCACGTCGGTATTGGCGGTGTCGAAGTTGAAGCGGGCATACTGCGCCTCGGCCTCGCGGAAGACGTCGCCATAGGTCAGGGGCTGAGGGCTGCCGGGGCTGTTGAAGGGCATGTCCATGACGTGATCGACGCCGAGGACGTACATCGCCAGCCGTTCGAGCCCGTAGGTCAGCTCGCCCGAGACAGGGTCACAGTCGTGGCCGCCGACCTGCTGAAAATAGGTGAACTGGCTAACCTCCATCCCGTCGCACCAGACCTCCCATCCAAGGCCCCAGGCGCCCAGCGTGGGGCTTTCCCAGTCATCCTCGACGAAGCGGATGTCGTGCAGGTTCGCGTCGACGCCGATCGCCTCGAGACTGCCCAGGTAGAGCGCCTGGAGGTCCGGCGGCGACGGCTTGATGATGACCTGGTACTGGTAATAGTGCTGCAGCCGGTTCGGGCTGTCACCGTAGCGCCCGTCCGTCGGGCGGCGCGAGGGCTGCACATAAGCCGCGGCCCAGGCCTTTGGACCGAGCGCGCGCATGGTCGTCGCAGGGTGGAAGGTGCCCGCGCCGACTTCCATGTCGTAGGGCTGCAGAACGGCGCAGCCCTGCCGGCCCCAGTAGCCCTGGAGTGCGAGAATGATGTCTTGGAAACAGGTCGGCTTGGCCATGTCAGCCCTTTCGCGAAAGCGGGGCCTGAATAGGCAGAAGGGCAACAAGGGTCAATCGTGACGCAACCGTGAACCCCGCGTTTCTTGACGCCACGGCGCGCATCCTTCCTTTTGTCCTGCGAACCGGCCCGCGGGCCATTGTGCAAGATCGACAGGGACCGAGTGACATGAGAGCGACAACCGCCATGGGCGCCGTGCTGGCCAGCCTGGCCGTGCCGGCATGGGCGCAGGAGACGTGGCTTCAGGTCGAGGCGCAGTCGAACGCCCAGGCCGCGATCGAGGCGGCCCGCGACTTTGCCGAACAGATCGACGGCGTGGCGGCGTTCGACCTGAACGAATCCTCGTGGTTCGCCGTCGCCATCGGCCCCTTCACCCCTGAAGAGGCGGCCCAGCAGCGCCGGTCGCTGCGCGCGCAGCGGCTGATTCCTTCGGACAGCTTCACCGCCGACGGCTCGATCTACGGCGAGGCGATCTGGCCCGAGGGCGGCGTGGCCGGGCTTGCGCAGCAGGACGACACAAGCTCCGATGCCGCGCGGATCAACGTTCCCGACCCAGAACCCCAGCCCGAGCCACAGGAGACGGTCGCCGAGGCGCGCCAGAGCGAGGCCGACCTGACCCGAGCCGAGCGCGAGGCGCTTCAGATCGCGCTGCAATGGGCCGGCTTCTACGACGCCGCCATCGATGCCGCTTTCGGCCGCGGCACCCGTGCCGCCATGAGCGAATGGCAGGCCGCGAATGGCTACGACGACACCGGCGTCCTGACCACCCGCCAGCGGCAGGAGCTTCTGGACCAGTACAACTCGGTGCTCGACGGGCTGGGCCTTGCGCCGGTGACCGACAGCACCGCCGGGATCACGGTGCAGATCCCGACCGAGCTGGTCGCGTTCGACCGCTATCAGCCGCCCTTCGCTCATTACGAACCCGTGGACGGGGCCGAGCCCGAAGCGCAGGTCCTGCTGATCTCGCAGCAGGGCGAGCAGGCCGATCTGAACGGGCTTTACGACATCATGCAGACACTCGAGATCGTGCCGACCGAGGGCGAGCGCGAGCTTCGGCAGTCCGGCTTCACCCTGATCGGCCGCGGCGACGAAATCGTCAGCCAGACCGAGGCGCGGCTGGAAAACGGAGAGATCAAGGGCTTCACCCTGATCTGGCCCGCGAGTGACGAGGATCGCCGCACCCGCGTCGTGGACGAGATGCTGGCAAGTTTCCAGATGACGCCGGGCGTGGTGATGCCCGACCAGATGGGCGAGCCGACCGAAAACCAGAGCGTGGACCTGCTGGCCGGCCTGGAAATCCGTCGCCCTGCGGTGGTCCGCTCGGGCTTCTTCGTGTCGCGCCGCGGAGACGTGCTGACGACGGCGGATGTCACGCAGGAATGTGAGCGCATCACGATCGAGGACGAGATCGAGGCGAAGGTCAGCGCCGTCGACGAAGAGTCCGGCCTGGCCCTGCTGGAGCCCGGCCAGCCGCTCGCGCCGCGCCAATATGCCAGCTTCCGCGACGGTGTGCCGCGGCTGAACGCCAGTGTCGTGCTGGCGGGATACTCCTTCGAGGGGCAACTTGGCGCCCCGTCGCTGACCTACGGCACGCTTGCCGCGATGGACGGGCTGGACGGGGCCGAGGACGTGCGGCGCTACACGATCGACGCACGTTCGGGCGATGCCGGCGGCCCGATCTTCGACACCACCGGACAGGTGCTGGGCCTTTTGCAGCCCGAGGGAAATTTCGGCAGGACCCTGCCCGAAAACGTCGCCTTCGCCACCGATGTCGAGACGGTCGAAGGCTTCCTGAGTGGCGCGGGCCTGACCCCCACCACCCAACCCAGCGGCGAGGACCTGCCCCTGGGCCAGATGGAGCGCCGGGCGACCGACATGACCGTTCTGGTCGGCTGCTGGAAATAACCGGGCGGGCCTCGGCCCCGCCTTGGAAGCGCGTGCGGTAGCTCGACCGCCGGTTTCCCCTGCGCGAGGCTGCGCCTGCCGCTCTAGCGTCAGGTGGGGTTCTGACGGGTCCGTCGGTCGAGGCTGCTTTACCGCCCTCGTGCTTCATCCATCACGCGGCGCATCTCGCGAATGGATGGATCGAGGCCGCGAAAGATCGCCTCGCCGATCAGGAAATGCCCGATGTTCAGCTCGCGAACCTGGGGCAGCGCGGCAATGGGAGGCACCGTTTCGTAGGTCAGGCCGTGGCCCGCATGCACCTCGAGCCCGAGCTCATCCGCATACGTCGCCATGTCGGTGATGCGTTCGAGTTCGGCGTCGCGATCAGAGAAACGGCCTTCGGCATGGGCGTCGCAATAGGCGCCGGTGTGCAGTTCGACGACACTCGCGCCGATCCGTGCGGCGGCTTCGATCTGCGGCCGGTCGGCGGCGATGAAGATCGAAACGCGGCACCCCGCATCGGCCAGGGGCGCGATGAAATGGGCCAGCCGGTTCTCGTCGCGCGCAATCTCCAGCCCGCCTTCGGTCGTCCGCTCCTCGCGCCGCTCGGGCACGAGGCAGACCGCGTGCGGCTTGTGCCGCAATGCGATCGCCTGCATTTCTTTCGTCGCGGCCATCTCAAGGTTCAGCGGAACGGACAGCGCGGTCATCAGCCCGTCGATGTCCCGGTCCGAGATGTGCCGCCGATCCTCGCGCAGGTGCGCCGTGATCCCGTCCGCGCCCGCGGCCTCGGCCAGCTTCGCCGCCCGCAGCGGGTCGGGAAGGTCCCCGCCGCGCGCGTTCCGCACCGTGGCAACATGATCGATGTTCACACCAAGACGCAGCCGCTCGCTCATATCTTCTTCTCCCTTGGCACCCGGATGTCGTGCCGCTTTTCGAAACGGGCCTTGAGGCGGTTGATGCGCGCCTTCTGGTAGGCCGCGATGATGGGCCGGGACACGCAATAGACTGCCACGGCGGTGATGAGACCGGGAATGATGCCGCCGACAAGGTAGGGCAGGAACACCATGTCGAAGAACGCCGACATGTCCGCCCAGGCCACCGTGGCCGGCGTGAAGATGGCGCGCGTGTTATCCCACAGCTCGACCGAGACATGTGAGAAGGCGTTGAAGACCTCGCCCAGGGGCATCGGCTCGGGGCGGCCGAGGATCCAGCTGCCGAGCTCGACCGAGATGGCGGCGATGATCGGAAACGTGATCGGGTTTCCGAAGAAGGTGGCCAAAAGCGCAGCCAGGATATTGCCGCCCATGATCCAGGACAGCCCCGCCGCGACAAAGAAATGGAAGCCGAAGAGCGGGGTGAAGCAGGCGAAGACGCCCGCCGCCAGGCCGCGGCTGATCTTGTAGGCCGGGTCCGGCAGTCGGCGGATGCGATAGACCACGTAGCGCAATGCCCGCAGCCATCCGCCCCGCGGCCAAAGCGTACGGCCGATCTGTGCGAGCGTGGACCGGGGCGTACGGCGCTTGAACATGTCAGGGACTCAGTGCCGGATCTCGCACCCTCTCGATGAGGGCCACGTCGGGTTCGGATTCGAGAGCCATCCGCAGCGCATGCAGATGCTCGACCGAACACAGCTCCACGTCGATCCGCACGCGGAAGAAGTCCTGCCGCCGGTCAAGGAACCTCAGGTCCGAAATGTTGGCCTTCTGCCCGCCGATGATCGAGCAGATGCGCCCCAGCACGCCCGCGTCGTTCACGATGGTCAGCTCGAAGGTCACGTCATGCACCGCCGGATGGTTCCCGGCGTGCCAGGCCAAGTCGATCCACCGCTCGGGTTGCTCTTCGAAGCCGGCGAGGGCCTCGCAGTCGATCGCGTGGACCAGCACGCCCTGCCCCCGGTACGAGATACCGACGATCCGCTCGCCCGGCACCGGCTGGCAGCACGGACCGCGACGGAAGGTCAGGTCGGGCTGCGGGCCGACGATGGCGGCCGTCGGTTCGATCTCGTCGCCCGGGCGGGGCACGACGCCGGGATAGAGCGCCTCGATCACCTGCCGACTTTCCAGTTCGGCCGAACCGAGCCGCGCCAGGAGTTCTTCGGAAGAGGGCAGGCGCAGGGTCCGGGCAGCGGCGGTGAGGGCCTTGTCGGTCATACGCCGGTCGATCTGGTCGAAGGCGACGCGGGCAAGCTCGGTCCCGATCTTGATGAAGCGCTTGCGGTCGGCGTGGCGCAGCGACCGGCGGATCGCCGATTTCGCCCGCCCCGTGACCACGAGGTCGAGCCAGGCCGCCTGCGGCGTCCCGCCCTCGGCCGTCAGGATCTCGACCGACTGGCCATTCCGCAGCCGGTGCCACAAAGGCACGCGCACCGTATCCACCTTGGCCCCGACTGCGCGCTCGCCGATCCGGGTGTGGATCGCGTAGGCGAAATCCAGCGGCGTCGCCCCCTTGGGCAGTTTCACGACCTCGCCCTTTGGCGTGAAGCAGAACACCTGGTCCTGGTACATCTCGAGCTTGACGGCTTCGAGGAACTCGTCGTGGTCGTCGGCCGCGTCGAACTGCTGGATCAGCGCGCTGACCCAGCCCGCGGGATCGACGGCAAAGGGGTTCTGCACCCGCTCGCCGTCGCGATAGGACCAGTGCGCCGCCACGCCGGTTTCGGCGACTTCATGCATCGCGCGGGTGCGGATCTGCACCTCGACCCGCTTGGCATCGCGGCCCGACACGGTAGTGTGGATCGAGCGATAGCCGTTCGACTTTGGCTGGCTGATGTAGTCCTTGAACCGGCCCGGCACCGCGCGCCAGCGGTGGTGGATCGCGCCCAGGACGGCGTAGCACTCGGCCTCGGTCGCGACGATGACGCGGAAGCCGTAGATGTCGGACAGGCGCGAGAAGCCGACGTTCTTCTCTTCCATCTTGCGCCAGATCGAGAACGGCCGCTTGGCCCGCCCCTGCACCTCGCCCTTGATGCCGGCCTTGTCGAGTTCCAGCCGGATGTCGCCGGTGATCTTCTCGACCACGTCGCCCGTCTCGCGGCGCAGCGTGGCAAAGCGCGTGATGATGGACCGCCGCCCCTCGGGGTTCAGCACGCCGAAGGCCAGGTCCTCGAGCTCTTCGCGCATCCATTGCATGCCCATGCGACCGGCCAGCGGCGCATAGATATCCATCGTCTCGCGCGCCTTCTGGGCCTGCTTGTCGGGGCGCATGGCCTTGATCGTGCGCATGTTGTGCAGGCGGTCGGCCAGCTTGACGAAGATCACCCGCACGTCGCGGCTCATCGCCATGAAGAGCTTGCGGAAATTCTCGGCCTGCTTCGTCTCGGTCGAGGAAAGCTGAAGCTTGGTCAGCTTCGTCACCCCGTCCACGAGGTCGCCGACCTCGGGTCCGAAGCGCTTGGCCACCTCGCCATAGGTCGAGCGGGTGTCTTCGATGGTGTCGTGGAGCAGCGCGGTGATGATGGTGGCGTCGTCGAGCTGTTGCTCGGCCAGGATCATCGCCACCGCGACGGGATGGGTGATGTAGGGCTCGCCCGAGTGGCGATACTGCCCCTCGTGCATCTCCGCGCCGTAGGTATAGGCGGCGCGGATTTTCTGAAAATCGGCGCGGGGGTTGTAGGCACGGACGCGGGCGACAAGCCGTTCCGCATCCTCAAGCCAGATCGCGCCGTCATCCATGCAAGGTTACTTCTGCTGCTGGGCTTCCATCAGGGCGCGCAGCAGTTTTTCTTCCGACATGTCGTCGTCGGCCGGCTTGTCCTGCTCGCCGCCCATGAGAAGCGCCATGGCGTCCTCTTCGGGCTCGTCCACCTCGATCTGGGTCTGGTGGCTTTCGATCATCCGCTCGCGCAGACCGTCGGCCTGCTGCGTCTCTTCGGCGATTTCGCGAAGGCTGACGACCGGATTCTTGTCGTTGTCGCGGTCCACGGTGGGTGCGGAGCCGGCGGTGATCTCGCGGGCGCGATGCGCGGCGAGCATGACAAGCTCGAACCGGTTCGGAACCTTATCGACGCAATCTTCGACGGTCACGCGGGCCATGATGGTCTCCTGCTGAATGCGGGCGCGGCGCGTACGGACGCCGGACTGAAGCTGTGGAAATATGCGAGTCGCGTTCTATTGACAACCCGAACTCCCCGTGAATTTGCCTCATCGGATCGGCCGGACTGCTTCCCTGTCGGCGGAATCCAGCGCGGCGACCATCTCGCGCACGGACCGGCCGGTGCGCGGATGACGCCAATCCGGCGCGATATCCAGCAGTGGCACCAGAACGAACGCCCGGTCCTGCAGCCGTGGATGGGGCAGGACGAGACGGTCCGGGCGAAGCACGCGCTGCCGATCCGGCGGCAACCCGCGCCACGCGTCCTGCGTCGGGGGGTCAGGGGCCACGGCGGGGCCGACGGCGATCAGGTCCAGGTCGATCGCCCGCGGCTCCCACCGGCCGGCGCGGGTGCGGCCCAATGCCGCTTCCACATCGTGCAGCCGGGCCAGCAACGCCTCGGCTTCGCCGTCCCACCGAACCGAGGCACACCCGTTGACGAAGGGCGGCCCCGAACCGGGCGGAAAGGCGGGCGTCTCGAAAAGCCGGCTGACCTTCAAAGGGCCGACCTGCCGAGCGAGCCGTTCCAGCGCAGCCTCGACGGCGGCACGCGGCGGCCCGGCTGGACCGGGCAAGTTCGCCCCTAAGGCGAGTAGCGCTTCGGTTCCCTCTCTATCCGTAAGGATATGTTGCCGCCTGGTGGAACCAGGATCAATTTCCCGCGATGTCACGCGCAATGTTCCTCTGCCCGGGCCATTTGGTTTTCACGAGGTAGGCGCGTGTTTTTGAGAAGGGAAGTTTGATGTTTTACCGCGACGAGCGGCTTGCGCTATTCATTGATGGGTCGAACCTCTACGCGGCGGCGAAGTCGCTGGGCTTTGATATTGATTACAAGCTCTTGCGGCAGGAATTCATGCGGCGCGGAAAGCTCCTGAGGGCCTTTTACTACACCGCGCTGCTTGACAGCGAAGAGTATTCTCCGATCCGTCCGCTGGTGGATTGGCTGCACTACAACGGCTTCACGATGGTGACGAAAGCGGCCAAGGAATACACCGACAGCCAGGGGCGACGTAAGGTCAAGGGCAACATGGACATCGAACTCGCGGTCGATGCGATGGAGCTTGCGCCCCGGATGGATCATGCCGTCCTGTTCTCCGGCGACGGCGATTTCCGCCCGCTTGTGGAGTCGCTTCAACGGGCCGGCGTTCGCGTCTCGGTTGTGTCGACGATCCGCTCGCAGCCGCCGATGATTGCCGACGAATTGCGCCGCCAGGCCGACAACTTCATCGAACTCGAAGAGCTGCGCGACGTGATCGGGCGACCGCCGCGCCACGTCGAACAGCCGCAGGACCGCGCCACCGCCTGAGGCCGTCTGGCCCGTGGAGGCGGCCTTATCTCTGCTTGCGATGTTCGTCACCGCCTTCGGCGCGGCGACGCTCCTGCCGGCGCAGTCCGAAATCCTGTTCGTCGGGCTTCAGGCGCGGGATGCCGTGCCACTGTGGTTGCTGCTGACCGTCGCGAGCGTCGGCAATATCCTGGGGTCCGCGGTCAACTACCTGATGGGCAGGGGGATCGAGCAGTTCCGGCACCGCCGCTGGTTCCCGCTGACCGAGGCGCAGCTGGACCGCACGCAGGACTGGTATCGCAGGTGGGGCGTCTGGAGCCTGCTGCTTAGCTGGGCGCCCTTCGCTGACGGCATCACGGTCGTTGCGGGAATCCTGCGGACACGCTGGTGGGTGTTTCTCGGCCTCGTGAGCATTGCCAAGGCGGGACGATATGCCGTTCTCGCGGGTGTGACGGCAGGCGTCTTGTAGAAGGAAAAGGCCGTGGAACGCGAGGGTCCACGGCCACCGTTCTGAAAAAGCCCGCCAAAATCTTCCGTTCAAAATTCTTCACTGTGCAGTAGGCGCATCTTACCTTGCGTCCGCCATCCGATCCAGCAGTTCCTTCCGTCGCAGCCGGCACTGGACGCTTCGCGCATGGGTCCCTAGGTCTGGCAGCAAGGAGACCGCCCATGACCAAACCGCCCCTCGAACTCTATCTTGCCGCGCCGCGTGGATTCTGCGCGGGCGTGGACCGGGCGATCAAGATCGTCGAGATGGCGATCGAGAAGTGGGGCGCGCCGGTCTACGTGCGGCACGAGATCGTCCACAACCGCTTTGTCGTCGACGGTTTGCGCGACAAGGGCGCGATCTTCGTCGAGGAACTGGACGAGGCGCCGGCGGACCGCCCCGTGATCTTCTCGGCCCATGGCGTGCCGAAGGCCGTCCCGGCCGAGGCCCGCGCGCGCGAGATGGTCTATGTCGACGCCACCTGCCCCCTTGTCAGCAAGGTCCATATCGAGGCCGAGCGTCACCACCAGAACGGGCTGCAGATGGTCATGATCGGCCATGCCGGTCACCCCGAGACGCTGGGCACGATGGGTCAGCTTCCCGAGGGCGAGGTTCTGCTGGTCGAAACGCCCGCCGACGTGGCGACGATCGAGGTTCGCGACCCCGAGCGGCTGGCCTTCATCACCCAGACGACCCTGTCGGTGGACGACACGGTCGAGATCGTGGCCGCCCTGCGCGACCGCTTTCCGGCCATCATCGGTCCCCACAAGGAAGACATCTGCTACGCCACCACGAACCGGCAGGAGGCCGTGAAGGCCATGGCCCCCCGGATCGACGCGATGCTGGTGGTGGGCGCGCCGAATTCGTCGAATTCCAAGCGCCTGGTCGAGGTCGGACGGCGCGCTGGCTGCGCCTATGCGCAGCTTGTCCAGCGCGCGAGCGATATCGACTGGCGCGCGCTCGACGGCATCACCTCGATGGGGATCACGGCGGGGGCGTCGGCGCCCGAAGTGCTGATCAACGAAGTGATCGACGCCTTCCGCGACCGCTATGACGTTTCGGTCGAAATCGTCGAGACCGCGGTCGAGAACGTGGAGTTCAAGGTGCCCCGCGTCCTGCGCGAGCCCGCCTGACCCGAGGCCGCTCGCGCTTTCCATCGCCCCGAACCCGTGGCATCAGCAGGTCTGCCCCGGTCGCACCGGACCTTCGCCACGCCATGGAGCGCGCATGACCCGCATTCCCGCCGCACCGCTCGCACTCGGCCTTGCCGGACTGCTCCCGTTCATCTGGGGGGCCCTCACGCTGTTCGTCCCCGCGCTGGGTCAGTGGACGGCGCAGACGCTGTCGCCCCGCTTTGTCGGGCCATATGTCCAGCTCGCCTATGGGACGGTGATCCTCAGCTTCATGTCGGGTGTGCTCTGGGGGTTCGCCACGAAAGCCACCGGCGCGGTCGCGGCCAGCGGCTATGCGCTTTCGGTCCTGCCGGCGCTCTGGGCGTTCTTCTTCATGGGCGGCGGACCGGTCTCGGCGGCAACGTGGCTGGCGTTGGGATTCGTCGGGATCCTCGGGCTCGACTTCATGTTCGAGAAGCAGGGGCTTGCGCCGGACTGGTGGCTGAGCTTGCGGATTCTCCTGACCGTGGTTGTCGTGCTGACCCTCGTCCCTGTGATTTTCGGATAATACCATGACCGAGTTGTTTGCCTACACCGACGGCGCCTGTTCAGGGAACCCCGGCCCCGGTGGCTGGGGTGCGCTACTGATCGCGCGCGAGGGCGAGGCCGAAAAGAAGCGCCGCGAGCTGAACGGTGGCGAGGCGGTGACAACCAACAACCGGATGGAGCTTCTGGCCGCGATCTCGGCGCTCGAGTCACTCAACCGTCCCTCGCGCATCACGATGGTCACCGACAGCCAATACGTGAAGAACGGCGTCACGAGCTGGATTCACGGCTGGAAGCGGAACGGCTGGAAGACCTCGGCAAAGAAGCCGGTGAAGAACGAGGATCTGTGGAAGCGCCTCGACGCGGCCGGGCATCGCCATGACGTGACATGGCAATGGGTGAAGGGCCATGCGGGCCACCCCGAGAACGAGCGTGCGGACGAATTGGCCCGCGCAGGGATGGCGCCCTACAAGAAGACGCGGTGATCCAGCGTGAGGGGATAGGGTGAGAGGCTGGACAGCGACCCAGACGGGGCTCGTTGCGGCTGCTTCCTTCCGGACCTGACCGGGTTGGCGAGGCGCCTGCCCGCGCCAGCCTCTCGACCGCCCAGATACGCAACCCCGCGCCGGCTTTCAACCCGTGGTGTCGAGCGGCACGATCAGTTCCTGAAAGCCCTCGTCGTTTAGCTGCAACCACATCGCATCCGGAAATGGCGCATCCCCCCGGAGCGCGTTCGCGCGTGGCGAGGTGGCGAAGACCGCGCGCGCGTTCGGCAGAGGAGCGAAGCGGAAGGTCCGGGTTGCCTCCATGTGTGGCTCGGTCGCCAGCAGGGCCTCGATGGCGCGGTCGATGCGCAGGCCGGTCTCGACCCAGGAGCCCTCGGGGATCGGAAACTGCCCGCCCCCGGAGCGCCGGTGATGGGTGGTGGCAATGACGACTGCATCGCCGTCCTCTACTTCGCGTCCTGCAACCTTAAGATTGCGAATCCGCCCGGGACCCTCTGCCAGGCGCACTCCGCCGGCATCGAACAACGCCTGCTGAGACAGGTCGATCTCGAACGAAGCGCCGGCCGGCAGATCGAAGCAGGTCGGGGGAAAGCTGGGATCGAGCAAGCGCATCGCGTGTTCGCCCGGGATGATCCGCTGGAACACACTCACGCTGCGTTCGAGCCACAGCTTCAGATCGGCACAGCGCGTGCGGACGCCGACGATGTTGTCGGCATAAGGCGCGAGGCGCTGCACGTCGCCGCGTGTGACGGGGCCCGGCACGATGTCCACGTAGTCCCACGGCCCGCCATACCCGCCGCTCAGGATCGGCGCAGCGAGTCCCACGACCGGCGTGTCGCTGCCCTGCGCTGCGATCGCGGCGCGGATCGTGGTGCGCTTGGCCTCGGCAGACAGGTGCGTGGCCCGGCATATCCCGAGATACGAGAAGAAGGTGTGCAGTGGCTGCTCGGACATTCCCACCACTTCGCGTGACAGGCGAAGCGCGGTCGCGTGCGCGGCCTGGCTGGCCCTGAGCACGGGGAGCGCGTTCGGCCGCGACCGCTGCGACCCTGCCGGCAGGACGGGATGAACATCGACCTGCGCGGCGCACACGCGCCAGCGCCCTTCGGTGCGGCGCACGTTCAGATCGATGCACCCGACGTACTGACCACGGAAGCCGGGCATCACCGTCGGAACGCCGCAGACCGACCCGCGGCTGGGATTGATGGTGTCCGAAACCGGTCCGTTGGGGCCGGGAAAGACATCGTGGAGGTGCCCCAACACAATGGCGTCGATGCCCTCGATCCTGGCCAGCGGCTCGATCACGGCTCCGCCATTCCGGCGCGAGACGCCCTCGTGGCAAAGAGCCACGACGATGTCGGCGCCTTGCTCGCGCAGTTCGGCGACTGCACGCCTCAGAGCCGTCTCAGCGCAAAGTAGGTCGAGGCCCGCCCGCTCCAGAACAACCGGTGCGGGAACAGCCGTAGGGGGAAGGACGCCCGTCACGCCGATGCGGATCGTGCCTTCGGGCAGCTCGCGCTCGATCATGGTGCAGGTCGGCCGCCAGAGCGCGCCGTCCGACCGCCGCACGAGCGAGGCAGAGACCACGGCCATCTGCGCCGTCTCGAGCGCCCTCTCCAGGACCGGCAGGCCCATGTCGAACTCGTGGTTCCCGATCGTGACCACGTCGTAGCCGACCGAATCCATCGCCTCGATCACCGCACCGGCGCCGCCATCGGGCAAGTCGGCGTAGGGGCGCCCGAAGAGGAAGTCGCCGGAGTCCACCAGGACGCTTGCATCAGCCTCGCCGCGCAGTCGGTCGATCAAGCCCGCTGCACGGCTGAGCCCACGGGTCGGATCGTTCCTGCCCCGCGCATAGTCGAAGTCGCGCAGCTCTCCGTGCAGATCAGACGTGGCAATCAGCTTCAGCTGGGCCATTTGTACTCCGCGCAGGACAGGACCGGGGCCATGAACACTCTTTGCGATAAATCTTGTGTCGCCCACAGGTTGTAAATGAAAAAGCCGGATGTCTATCACCGAGAACAAAGAAATCGGCACCTGTTGTTGGGCCGTTGGAAACAGAACGAATGCGTGACGCGGAACTGGTGACATTTGGCGGCTCCGGCCTCGACCGGGCGGCCTTCGAACGGACGGAAGAGTGCGAGGCCGGTCTGGCAGCCTCGTCGCAGGCCCGGACGATCCTTCTGTGGCGCGGCAAGGCCTGCGTCATGCACGACGCCGAATCCAACGGCTATACCCTGGCACGCGTGCCGCTCGACCACCCGGTGCTGGCGCATGGGGGGCTGCGCCTCCTCCTCGGACGGGACGGAGAGGTGCCGACCTTCGCAACCGAGCTATCGGCCTGGGAGCCGCAAGAGGTGCCCGACACGGTGGGCGCCTTCGCCGATCCGTCCACCCAGACGCACCCGGAGCTGCCCGACGCCGTCTTCGTCGAACTGCGCAACGCGATGACGCAGATGTCGGCACGCGCCGCCGAACTGACAGCCACCGCGCGCGCCCTGTTCGAATGGCACCGAACCCACGGCTTCTGCGCCCGCTGCGGCGGCGAAAGCCGCTCTCACGCCGCTGGGTGGGAGCGGCTCTGCACCGCATGCGGACGCCGGCACTTCCCCAGAACCGATCCGGTGGTCATCATGCTGATCACGTACGGGAATGCGGTGTTGCTGGGCCGATCGGCGGGATGGCCCGAGGGGATGCACTCGCTGCTTGCAGGCTTCATCGAGCCGGGCGAGACGGTCGAGGCCGCCGTGCGCCGCGAGACCTGGGAAGAAGCCGGCATCCGCGTGGATGGCGTCGAGTACCTCGCAAGCCAGCCCTGGCCTTTCCCGGCTTCGCTGATGATCGGATGCCGTGGTCACGCGACCACGCGCGAGATCACGGTCGACCCGCACGAGATCGAGAGCGCTCGGTGGCTCAGCCGCGAAGAGGTCGCCCAGGCAATGGCAGGCGAACATGATGTCAAACCGGCACGCCCGGGGTCTATTGCGCATTTCCTTCTGAAGAACTGGCTTGCGGATCGTCTGGATTGATCGGACGCTCGGGTAAAAGCACCAGGATACCCACTTGAAACTCAGCGCCCGCACCGATGTCGCCGCACCGGCCGACAAGATTTTCCGGCACCTGACCGATTTCGACCGCATCGAAGCCGCGGCACGCAACCGCGGCGCCGAGATCGAGCGTCTCGACGACGGCACGGCCCCCGCCGATGCCGCCTGGCGCGCCAGCTTTCCGTTCCGCGGCAGGCTCAGGCATACCGAGGCCCGCGTTGTGGATTTCGAGCCTGACGAGCAGCTTGCCCTGCGCGGCGAAAGCGACGGGCTGTCGGCCCGCGTCAGGCTGGAGCTCATCCCGCTGTCGGACCGGCAGACCCGGATCAGCGCGATCATCGACCTGACCCCTGCGACGATGAAGGCGCGGCTTCTGGTGCAGTCCCTGAAGCTCGCCCGGTCCACGCTCGAGAAGCGCATGGAGGGCCGGTTGCGGCGTTTTGGCCGGCACGTCGAACAAACGTGAGCGCCCCATTGCACCGGCGTCCGCCGACTGTCATCCTTTCGCCATGACCGATCGACCCAAGGCTCTTGCCGTCCATTTCCTGACGGCCACAGGCGCCGTCTTCGCCATGCTGGCCATGTTGGCCGCCACGGATGCGCATTGGGGCCTGATGTGGCTTTGGCTGGTCATTGCGTTCGCGGTGGACGGCGTCGACGGGCCGCTCGCCCGTCGCTATGACGTCGGAACGAACGCGCCGGAATATGACGGGGTCCTGATGGACCTCATCATCGACTACCTGACCTATGTGTTCATCCCGGCCTACGCGCTGTTCGCCAGCGGACTGTTACCGGGTTGGACCGGCTGGATCGCGATCATCGTCATTACCTACACCAGCGTCGTCTATTTCGCCGACACGCGCATGAAGACCAAGGACTACTCGTTCTCGGGCTTTCCGGGCTGCTGGAACATGGCGGTGCTCGTGTTCTTCGCGGTCGAGCCGCGCTGGTGGACCATCATGATCGTCACGATCCTTCTGGCGATCGCGATGTTCCTGCCGCTGAAATTCATCCACCCCGTTCGCACGAAGCGGTGGCGCGCCCTGTCCCTGCCCATCGCGCTGGTGTGGGTCGCCCTGGCCCTTGCCGCGGCATGGCAGGACTTCCACCCGTGGCGCCCGGTCGAGATCGGGCTGATCGTGACCTCGACCTACCTGACCGTGGTCGGCATCGTGCAGCAGGTGATGTACGGCGACGACTCTTAGGGATCAGTCGAAGACCGTGACGCCCTTGGACGGGTCGTGCCGGTAAGCGTTCAGGCGCGACTCCAGCGTTCCGGCATGCAGCTCGATCTTGTGCCCGTCGGGATCGAGGACGTAGAGCGACCGGCCTTCGGACCAGTTCTCGCGCCAGATCGGTGCGGCTTTCGCGACAGCTTCCGCAAGCCTGTCGAACGCGTCGGGCGCGACGTCGAAAGCGATATGTGTGTAGTCACCCCGGGCTTGAGCCGACGCCGCCGGATCATGCGACAGGCAGAGCCAGAGCGTGCCAGCCTCCAGATACGCGCCCTCGGGCCACAGCGCACGCAGGTGCAGCCCGAGGAGGTCGCGGTAGAACCGGGCGGCGCGATCCACATCCGCGACCGCGAGCGTCAGTCAATCCGGTCCCTCAGGAGGCGGCGCAGGATCTTGCCGCTTGCGGATTTCGGCACCTCGTTCACGAAATGCACCTCGGCAAGCTGCTTGTAGCTCGCAAGCCGCCCCCGCATGTGTTCCCTGACCTCGTCCTCGCTGAGGTCCACGCCGGCCGCCTTGACGATGAACCCCACGGGCACCTCGCCCGCCTCGTCATCCTTCCGGCCCAGCACGGCGGCGTCCGCGATCCCGGGATGACTGCAAAGCTCGGCCTCAAGCTCGGCCGGCGCGACCTGGAACCCCTTGAACTTGATCAGCTCCTTCACGCGCTCGCGAACGAACAGGTAGCCGTCTGCATCGACCACGGCGAGATCGCCGGTGCGCAGCCAGCCGTCCATCGTGATTGCGTCGCGGGTAGCCTCAGCGTTGTTGAGGTAGCCCAGCATCACGTTCGGACCCTTCACCCACAGCTCGCCTTCCTCGCCCGGCCCCTTCTCTTCCAGCGTTCCGGGATCGACCACCTTCGCCTCGCAGTTCGGCACGAGCACCCCGGACGAGCCGGATCGCGGGGCGGCGCGCGGGGTGGTGTGGCTGACGGGCGAAAGCTCTGTCATGCCGTAGCCTTGGGTCATCACCGCGCTCATCCGTGCGGCGCATTGGTCGCCAATCTCGCCACCCAGAGGCGCTGCGCCCGAGAAGACCTGCTCCACGGACGAGACGTCGAACTGCTCGACCAGCGGGTGCTTGGCGAGGCCCAGCGCCACCGGCGGCACGACGTAAAGCCGCCGCGGCTTGTGGTCCGCGATGAGGCGCAGGAACATCTCGAGGTCGAAGCGCGGCATGGTCACGAGCTTAGCGCCTGCGGACAGGTAACAGTTCATCAGCACCGTCATGCCGTAGATGTGGAAGAACGGCAGGAAGGCGATCGTGCAATCCTCGGGCGTCAGCGGCTGCGCCTGCCGCATCTGGGCGACGTTCGCCACAAGGTTACGATGGCTAAGCATCACGCCCTTCGGCAGTCCGGTCGTGCCCGAGGAATAGGGCAGCGCGACGACATGGGTGGCTGGATCCACCATCGCCTGCGACTCGAGCGGATCGCCCATCACGTCAGCCAGCGACGTCTCGCCTTCGGCCCCGTCGATCACCACGATCAGTTCGACCGTCCCGCCCTCGGCCGCCTTCCGCGCCGTGTCGAGAAACACTGAGGGCACGACCAGGACCTTCGCCGCGCTGTCGTCCAGCTGCTTGCGCACCTCGTGCGCCGTGTAGACCGGGTTGATCGTGGTGACCGTGCCCCCGGCCCAGGCGACACCGTGAAACACGGTCGCGTATTCGGGGATGTTCGGCGCCATCATGGCCACAACCGTCCCCGCCCCGTAACCGCGCGCGGTCAGACCACCGGCGAAGCGGCGGATCTGATTTTTCAGCGCCCCCGCCGTCAGCTCGCGTCCCGAGGGCCCGTCCACCAGGACGACGCCGCCCGGTTCGAGGTCGAGCCCCTGGAACAGCTGCTCGGTGATCGAGATCGGGGGGATCTCGATGTCATCATGCGGGCTGCGGTATACGGTCATGCTGTCTCCTCCGAAGGTCTGATCCGCGCATAGCGTAGCACGAATCGGGCCTGCCGGTAGGGATCAGGCCACCCGCATCGCACGCGCGCCAAAGCACCCTGGCCCGGCGAAATGGATGTCGGCATGGGCGATCCCGGTATCGGACAGGACGTCCTCCAGCACCGGGGCGAGGGCCGCGCCCTCCTTCACCTCGGCATGCTGCAACAACCCGTCCGCGTCGAAGCCGCGGACGCTGAGCAGGCGGCTGGTCAGCATGTCCGGCACTTCGCCCGGCTTCGGGCAGGCGCGGGCCGCGCCGGAACGGACGTAGATCGCGTGGTTCGCCGCATAGGGGGTCGCACCGCCCAGATGCGTGTAGTTCACGAGGATCAGGGTTTCGCCGATTTCGGCGTCGCTGAGACTGACGCGGCAGGGATATCCCGGCCGGGAGTCCGCCATCAAGCGGCGGGCGCGATACCGGGCAAGTTCGGTCTCGGGCCGGGTGAACAGGGAGGCGAAGGGCGCGTAAGGCAGCGCCACGATCTGGAAGGTCATGATGGGTCTCCGTGAGGCAATGTCACCCCAAGATCGGAGACCCCGCGCGAACCGGCGACCCGGATCGCGCGCAATCGGCCTAGTCGAGCGCCGAATCGCAGCGGCTGCAGACCGCCGGATGGGCGTGCGTGCCGACGTCTGGCAGCACCTTCCAGCAGCGCTGGCACTTCTCGCCTTCGGCCTTCTCGAAGACGACCGCGACGCCTTCGACCTCAGGCAGGCGGAACGCCTCGGACGGGGCGGGGTCGGTGGTCACACTGATGTCGCTGGTGATGCAGACATCGTCGAAGGCCACCTGTCCCAGCGCCTGCGCCAGTTCGTCCGTCGCCACATGGACGGTCGGAGCGGCTTCGAGAGACGCGCCGATCGTCTTGTCGCGCCGCTGCACCTCGAGCGCGGCTGTCACGACGCGCCGGGCCTGACGGACCTCGGACCACGTGGCGGCAAGCGCCTCGTCCCGCCAGCCCGCGGGCGTATCCGGCATGTCCTGCAGGTGGACCGAGCTGTCCTCGCCCGGGAAACGCTCGAGCCAGACTTCCTCCATCGTGAAGACGAGGATCGGGGCCAGCCAGGTGACGATCCGGTGGAACAGCAGGTCCAGCACCTTCTCGGCCGACTGCCGGCGAATCGAGTCGGCGGGATCGCAGTAAAGCGCGTCCTTGCGGATATCGAAGTAGAACGAAGACAGGTCCACCGTGGCGAAGGTGAAGACGGCCTGGAACACCTCCTGAAAGTCGAAGGCGCGGTAGCGGGCGCGCACCGTGTCGTCCAGTTCGGCGAGGCGGTGAAGCACCCAACGCTCCAGCTCGGGCATGTCCTCGACCGCGACGTCCGGCACTTCGGCGGGCAGGTTGCCCAGCATGAAGCGCAGGGTGTTGCGCAGGCGGCGATAGCTGTCGGCCACCCCTTTGAGGATCTCGTCCCCGATGCGCAAGTCGCCGGTATAGTCCGACTGCGCGACCCACAGGCGCAGGATATCCGCACCATACTGATCCACGACCTTCTGCGGCGCGACGGTGTTGCCCACCGACTTGGACATCTTGTTGCCCTTGGCGTCGAGCGTGAAGCCGTGCGTCACCACGTTACGGTAGGGCGCGCGGCCCATCGTGCCGCAGGCCTGCAACAGCGACGAGTGGAACCACCCGCGGTGCTGGTCGGTCCCTTCGAGATAGACGTCCGCGATGCCGTCCTCGGTCCCGTCCTCGCGGTCGCGCAGGACGAAGGCGTGAGTGCTGCCCGAGTCGAACCACACGTCGAGGATGTCGAAGACCTGCTCCCACTCATCGTGGTCGTGGTCGTGGTCGGTGCCGAGGAATCGTGCCTTGGCGCCCTCGGCATACCAGGCATCGGCGCCCTCGGCCTCGAACGCCTCGAGGATGCGGGCGTTCACGGCCGGATCGCGCAGCAGGAAGTCGGGATCGGTCGGCTTGGCACCCGTCTTCACGAAGCAGGTAAGCGGCACGCCCCACGCCCGCTGTCGCGACAGCACCCAGTCCGGCCGCGCCTCGACCATCGAATGAAGGCGGTTGCGCCCACCCTTGGGCGTCCAGGTCACCAGCTCGTCGATCGAACGCAGCGCGCGCTTGCGGATCGTCTTGCCGTACTGGTCCCGCCCGTCGCCGACCTCGCGGTCGATGGCGGCGAACCATTGCGGCGTGTTGCGGTAGATCAGCGGCGCCTTCGACCGCCAGGAATGCGGGTACGAGTGGCGGATCTTGCCGCGCGCCAGCAGCCCGCCCACCTCGGTCAGCTTGTCGATGACCGCCTTGTTCGCGTCGCCTTCCTTGCCGTTCTCCTTCAGGATGCGTTTCCCGCCGAAGAAGGGCAGATCCGCACGAAAGCTGCCATCCTCTTCGACGTTGTAGGTGATGACCTGCGGCAGCATGCCAAGCTCGCGGTAAAGCTCGAACTCGTCCATCCCGTGCGACGGCGCACAGTGGACGAAGCCGGTGCCCTCTTCATCGGTGACGAACGAGGCGGCGCGAAAGTCGCGCGGCTCGTCCCATTCGCCGTTTCCGCCCTCGGCCCCGGCCAGGGGATGGGCAAGCGTCAGCGCACCAAGCTGCACCTGCGTCACGTTCCGCAGGCGGCGCCACTGGCCCTCTTCCAGCCGCGCGCGTGCGAAGGTGTCTGCGGCGAGCTTGTCGGCAAGGATGTAGCGCTCGCCCGGCTTGGCCCAGCATTCCTCGGGCGTTTCAAGAATCTCGTAGAGCCCGTAGTCGTAGTCCGAGCCGTACACGACGGCCTTGTTCGACGGGATCGTCCAAGGCGTGGTGGTCCAGATGACGACATGGGCACCGGCCAAGGCAGTGCGGGCCTCTTCCTGCGCGGCGGCGATCGCCTCGCGCTCGTTCGGGCCGAGCTCTTCGTCGGACATCTGCGCTTCGGGCAGCTCGAAATCAGAGACGCGGAACTTCACCCAGATCGTGAAGCTCTCCTTGTCGTGGTACTCGACCTCGGCCTCGGCCAGCGCGGTCTTCTCGACCGGAGACCACATGACCGGCTTCGAGCCCTGGTAAAGCACGCCGTTCATCAGGAACTTCTGGAATTCCTCGGCGATCACGCGCTCGGCGTGGAAGTCCATCGTCAGGTAGGGACGATCCCAGGCGCCGGTGACGCCGAGGCGCTTGAACTCCTCGCGCTGGACATCGACCCAGCCTGCGGCGAAGTCGCGGCATTCGCGCCGGAACTCGACCACGTCCACGGCATCCTTGTCCTGCCCCTTGGCGCGATACTGCTCTTCGATCTTCCATTCGATCGGCAGGCCGTGGCAGTCCCAGCCGGGGATGTAGCGGCTGTCATGCCCCATCATCTGGTGCGAGCGGACGACCATGTCCTTGATCGTCTTGTTCAGCGCGTGGCCGATGTGAAGGTTGCCGTTCGCGTAGGGCGGGCCGTCGTGCAGCGTGAAGGGCGGGCGGCCCTCCTTCTGGCGCAGGCGGTCGTAGACGCCAATCTCTTCCCAGCGCTTCAGCCACTCGGGCTCGCGCTTGGGCAGACCGGCCCGCATCGGAAAGTCGGTCTGCGGCAGGTTCAGGGTGTCTTTATAATCGGGGGTTTCAGGCGTGTCGGCGCACATGGGGAACGATCCCGTATCTATCAGGTCAGGGGCAGCATCATGGCGGCGCGAAGTGTCGGCGCCTCAGTCCCGGCGGGCTCAGGGCCGCGCCGGGCCGGTAATTCGCCGTATGTTTGAAGTCCGGGCCATATCGCAGCCTCTCTTGCCAGAGAGACCCCGTGTCGACAAGGTGCCATTGCCGGATGCGCCCGCCGCGACTAAGGGCTGCGCATGACCTGGACCCAGCACATCAACCGGATCATCGCCCTGGGGCTGCCCCTGATCGGCAGCCTGATGGCGCAGATGGCTATCCAGCTGACCGATACGGCGATGCTCGGGCGCTACGACGTCGCAGCGCTGGCCGGGCAGGTGCTGGGCTCGACCCTGTTTTCCATCGCGCTGCTCTTCGGGGCGGGGTTTGGCTGGTCGGTGACCCCCGTCATCGCCGAGGCCGAGGCACGCGGCCACAGCACCGAAATCCGGCGCGTGACCCGCATGGCGTTCTGGCTATCCGCCGGTTTCGGAGCCGTCGTCCTGCCGGTCTTCCTGCTCGCAGGTCCGCTTTTCGTGGCACTGGGCCAAGAGCCCGCCACCGCCGAGACAGCCGCGCGTTACCTGTCGATCCAGGGTCTGTCGATCTTTCCGGCCCTCGGCCTCATGGTGATCCGCGCCTACCTGTCCGGCCTCGGGCGGACGCGGGCGCAGTTCTGGGCCATGGCCGCCGCGTTCGCGCTGAACGCCGCGATCAACTACGTCCTGATCTTCGGCGCATTCGGCTTTCCCGAACTCGGCGTCACGGGCGCCGCGATCGGTTCGGTGATCTCGACCACGGTGGCCTTTCTTGCGCTCGCGGTCCACGCGGCGGTCGCCACGCCCGAGCATGACCTCTTCCGCAACATCTGGAAGCCCGACTCGCAGGCGTTGTCCCGCGTCTTTCACCTCGGCTGGCCCATCGGCACCGCCACCCTTGCCGAAGCGGCACTGTTCTCGGGCGCGACCGTCCTGATGGGCTGGCTCGGGACCGTGCCGCTTGCCGCGCACGGCATCGCGATGCAGATCATCTCGATCATCTTCATGGCGCATCTGGGCCTCAGCCAGGCCGCCACGATCCGCGCCGGCAACGCCGTCGGCCGCAATGATCCGGCTGGCCTGCGCAAGGGCGCACTTGCCGCGCTGATGCTGTCGTGCTGCGTGGCCCTGCCGACGCTGGCCGCGCTGGTGTTCCTGCCCGACCCGTTGATCGACCTCTTCCTCGGGCGGGACGAGCCTGCACGCGAAGCCGTGCTGGCCCTTGGCCGCGGCCTTCTCGCGGCGGCTGCGCTGTTCCAGCTTGCCGACGCGGCGCAGGTGATGGCCATGGGCTTCCTTCGTGGATTGCAGGACACGCGGGTGCCGATGTGGCTTGCGGGAATCTCGTACTGGGTGATCGGGATGCCGCTGGCGTGGCTGCTGGGTTTCCCGGCCGGCCTTGGCGGTGTGGGGGTCTGGCTCGGCATGGCCGGAGGGCTGACCGTCGCCGCGGTCACGTTGCAGACGCGGTTCTGGCGCCGCACCCGCCTTGCCGCGGACCCGTCGAGGCCGTAGGTCCCGACCATGCCCCGCTATGCCTTTCGCATCGAATATGACGGCGCGCCCTTCGCCGGCTGGCAGCGCCAGAAGGACCAGCCGTCGGTTCAGGGCGCGGTCGAGACCGCCCTTGCCCGGTTAGATTGGGACGTGCCCTCGATCGCCGCCGCGGGACGCACGGATGCCGGCGTGCATGCGACGGGACAGGTGGCTCATGCCGACCTTGCGAAAGACTGGGACCCGTTCCGCCTGTCCGAGGCGCTGAACCACCACCTGAAGCCTCAGCCGGTCGCCATCACGGCCTGCGCCGAAGTCGCCCCGGATTGGCACGCGCGGTTCTCGGCCCGCGGGCGGCGGTACTTGTACCGGCTGACGATCCGCCGTGCGCCGCTGGTCCACGACCGCGGGAAAAGCTGGTGGGTGCGCCAGACGCTCGACGCCGCGGCGATGCAGGCCGGGGCGGACCGGCTTCTTGGCCGGCACGACTTCACGACGTTCCGCTCGGTCCAGTGCCAGGCGGACTCGCCCGTGAAGACGCTCGATCGGCTGGAGGTCGAGTCGCACCCCGTTCCCGGCGGCACGCACTACATGTTTCACGTGGAAGCACGGTCCTTCCTGCACAACCAGGTGCGCAGTTTCGTCGGCACGCTGGAACGCGTCGGTCGCGGCGCGTGGAGCGCCGACGACGTCACGCGCGCCCTCGAAGCGCGCGAGCGCGCCGCCTGCGGCCCCGTGGCCCCACCCGAGGGGCTCTACCTGACGCACGTGACCTATCCCGAAGATCCATTCGCCGACTGACGCAGCGGCGCAACCAGCCCCTCCCCCGCCGCACGGTTCGAATTCACCTCGGTCCCCACCCGATGCCACGCGACCTGCTGGGTCGGACGCATCAGGCGGGCTGCGCCCTTGCCCTCTTCGCCCAGCCACAGGGCCCAATCCTCGGGGCGCAGGATCACCGGGATACGGTTGTGCAGTTCGGCAGGCGCGCCCTCGGCTGCGCAGGTGACGATCGCGCAGGAGCGGATGCGGGTGCCCTCCCGCTCCCAATCCTGCCAAAGGCCGGCAAAGACCATCGGCCCGCCGCCTTGCGGCCGGATGAACCACGGCAGCCGGTTGCCATCGGTATCCTTCGTCCATTCGTAGAACCCGTCGGCGGGGATCAGGCAGCGGCGCTGGCGGATCGCCTCGCCGAAGGCGGGCTTCTCGGCGACCGTCTCGGCGCGCGCGTTGATCAGGGGCGGGCCATCGGTCTGCGACTTCGCCCAGTGGGGGAGGAATCCCCACCGCATCCCCTGCAGCCGGCGACGCCCTCCGTCCTGCATAACGGCATGGATCGCATTCGTGGGACAGACGTTGTAGTTCAGCACCGGCGGCAGGTCGTTCGCCGGCTCGGCATCAAACAGGCGGCCCATGGCGTCGGTGGGCAGGGTGATGGCAAAGCGTCCGCACATGCCCGGCGAGATAATGCCGCCGCACGGACAGACAATCTTGATCGCTTGACCGCGCCCGCCTAAGCCCCCTCCCATTCCACCGCCCCGGCAGAACCACATGCTTCGACAGATCCTTCCCGTCAGCGCCCTTCTTCTCGGGTCTGCATGCCTTCTGTTCGCGGGGGGCATCAACGGCCTGATCCTGCCCATCCGCGGCGGGATCGAAGGCTTCACAGCGCTGTCGCTCGGCCTGCTCGGCACAGGGTGGGCCGTCGGCTACGTCCTGGGCTGCATGTTCACCTCAAGCTTGGTGAGCCGCGTCGGCCACGTCCGCGCCTTCTCCGCCCTTGCGGCGGTTGCCGCGATCAGCGTGTTGGCCAGCGCCATCTACGTGACGCCGGTTGCCTGGATCTTGCTGCGGGGACTCTGCGGGTTCTGCTTTGCAGGGGCTGCGATGATCGTGGAAAGCTGGCTCGCCGACAAGTCACCGGCCGAGACGCGGGGCCGGGTCTTTGGCGTCTACACGATGGTCAACCTTGTCGCGTCGACTGCGGGACAGCTTATGCTGATCGTCGGCGATCCGGCCGGCTTCGTGCTTTTTGCGGCGGCCGGCATCTTCTACGCCCTGTCGCTGGTTCCCACGGCCGTTTCGACGTCGAGCAACCCGGACGCGCTGGTGCAGGTGCGACTGGACCTGCCGGGATTGTGGCGCAACTCGCCCGTGGCGGTGTTCGCCGTGTTCTTCGTGGGCGTGTCAAACGCCTCGTTCGGAGCGATGGCGCCCGTCTTTGCCGACAGGATCGGCTTGCGGCTGGACACGATCGCGCTGTTCTCGTCCGTGCCGATCCTGGCCGGCGCGATCGCGCAGATCCCGGTGGGCATCCTGTCGGACAAGATGGATCGCCGCATCGTCCTCGTGGGGATTGCCCTGGTTGCCCTGTGCGCCGACCTCGCGTTTTTCTTCCTTCAGCCCACTGCCGCGTGGCCGAACCTCGTGCTCGCGGCCTTCCTGGGCGGTGCGATCTTCGCGATGTACCCGGTGATCGTGGCCCATGCCAACGACCACGCCGGAGAGGGCGCCGCCATTCGCGTCTCGGGCGGGCTGTTGCTGGTGTTCGGCCTGGGCTCGATCATCGGGCCGCTTTCGGCGGGCTGGGGCATGATGCAATACGCGCCCCGCGCCCTGTTCGTGGTGACCCTTGCGTCGCACGTGCTGATCGTGGGCTTCGCAGTCCTGCGCATCCTGACGAGCCGCGCCGCCGAGGAAAAGACCACCTTCGTCCCCACCGGGAGCGCGCGCGCCACAACGCCGCAGACCGCCGTGCTGGCCGACGAGCTCGTCACCAGCTAGGCCAGCTTCGGCCGGTCGCAGCAGCGTGATCGAAGGGCTCGTGATCTGGGGCCGGCCGTCCTATATGGGCTCGGTGTCACCAATCAAGGCTCTACCGATGCTTCGTCTTGCCCTCGCCTTCTGCCTTGTCGCAACGACCGCCGCCGCGCAGGACGTGCTGGCGCAGGCCCGCAGTACCTATGCCGATATTCAGGGCGAGTGGGCCGAGCCCGGCAAGAGCTGCGCCAACCCGACCGACACGTGGTCCTTCCGCCCGGGCAGCGTGCGCGCCGGCCAGAGCCGGTTCGACCTTCTGGGGATCGGCGGCGGGGCGGGGGGGGTGCGGGTGGATCTTGTCAGCCTCGGCTCCGGCGCACGGGTCCCGCTGAACCTGGTACCGCGGAGCGGCATGCTCGACGTCACGGGCAGCGGCATCGCAGTCAGCCTGAGGCGCTGCCTTGAGACGGCGCAGCAGTTCTCGCCCCCCACGATCGAGGACACGCGCCGCGATGACGCAATCACTTCGCGCCCGCTCGACGAGGAGCCGCAAAGCGACGCCGTCGAGTTCGGCCCCAGCGCCGAAGATCTGCGGCAAGCACTTGGCGATTCGTCGGCCGAGATCGGAACAGGTCCCGACGTCACCGCAGAGACGAGCGCCGAGGACGCGTTCGCCGCGCGCTTCTCGGGCGCCTGGGCGTCCGGCGCCGGTGCCTGCGACTGGCGGCTGTCCGAAGGCCGCATCATGGCCGCCGGCGAAAGCTACGACGTGGTGAACTACTCCGGCTCGCCGGACCGGATCGGAGTGCAGGCCCTTCGATCGGACGGCGCTCCGGCGACGTTCACGGTGACCCCTTCTGGCGCCGGCGCAAAGATCAACGGGATGGTCGCCGGGGGGGACAGCATTTCGGCCACCCTGTCGCCCTGCTGAGGTCAACACTCAGTTAAGGATCATCGGTGCAGGGTGCGGGAAAGCTCCTTGCCCAGGGTTCGCCATGTTGCGCCTCGCCGTCACGATCTTCACGCTGATGACCGCCTCGCTTGCCCAGGCCGGCGGCCTGTGCGTCGGGGCCGAATGCGGCGGCGGCAGCGGCGCAGCCCCGGTACAGCAGCTTGCCCCCAGGCCGAACGTTGCCGCGCCGGACCCATCGGTCCTGCGGCAGGCTTACGAGTCGGTGACGGGGCTGTGGAAGGCCGACGCGAACGGCACCTGCATCGGCACGCTTGGGGCGTACCACCTGACGCCGTATTACGTGATCGCGGAAGGCGAGATGTTCGAGATCGCGTCCATCACCGGAACCACGTCCCGGATCGCGGTCCTGACCCGTCGCGTCAACGACGGCGCCGGTGCGCAGTTCATCTTCATGCCGGTCTCGCGGAAGCGGCTGGATGTGGCGGGAACGGTCTTTGGCGAGTCCGATCAGCACCTTGGCGCGCTGCGGCGCTGCCGGCGCGGGATGGAGTAACGCCCGCCCGGATCACTTCCGGGCGAGCGTCTGGCGTTACTCGCCAGCGATGGTGATGCGGCCGTCGATATAGGGGTCGTAGGGCATGTTCTCGGCAAGATAGTCCGCCGTCACCACGGCCACGTCCGGCCCGAAATCATAGGCGTTCTTGGCATCGACGAACATCGAATAGCCGTCGCCGCCGTTGCGGACATAGTTGTTCGACGCCACGCCATAGGTCGCCTGCGGATCGATCGGCTCACCACCGACCATCACGTCCGAGACGCGGCTGCCGGCCTCGGCCGAAGGGTCGACGGTGAAGGACATGCCCGCCACCTGCGGGAAGCGGCCCGCGCCTTCCTCCATCTGGCTCACCCCGTTCTCGAGCGCAGCGATCAGCGTCTCGCCCGTAACCTGGAACGTCGAAAGCGTGTTCTGGAAAGGCAGGACTGTCAGCACCTCGCCCATCGTGACCTCGCCCTCGTCGATCGACGCGCGCAGACCACCACCGTTCTGGAGCGCGACCTGGATGCCCTGATCGGCCACGCGCGCAAGCATGGCGTCGGCCACGAGGTTGCCCATCTCGCACTCCTCGGCGCGGCAGACCTCGCGAGAGCCTTCGATCGGCGCGGTGGCCTCGGCCACGACTGTCTGGCGCAGTTCTTCCAGCGGCTCGGCCAGTTCGGCCACGCGCGCCTTGGCCTCTTCGTCCTCGGCCACGCTCGCGTCGAGAAGGCGGGGCTGGCCGCCGATCTCGGTCACGTTGCCCTCGTCGTCGAAGGTCACATCGATCTCGCCCAGGTACTTGCCGTAAGCAGAGGCGGTGAAGATCGGAACCTCGTTCACCACGGTTGGATACGGGCCTTCGGCGCCTTCCATGTCGCCAAGCAGCGAATGGCTGTGGCCACCGATGATGAGGTCGACGCCCGTCAGTTCCTCGGCCAGGCGCTTGTCCTCGGGCAGGCCCACATGGGTCAGCAGGATGATCTTGTTCACGCCCTCGCCGGTCAGGCGGTCGATCTCGGCCTGCGCCGCATCCACGGTGGACGAGAAGACGACAGTCTCGCCGGGTGACGAGGTTTCGGTGGTGTCCTCGGCCAGGACCGACACGACACCGATCCGCTGGTCGCCAGGTTCGAGCACAGCAGACGCGTCGACCTCGCCGGCCAGCTGGTTGTTCCGGCTGACGTCGATATTGCCCGAGAGAATCGGGAAGTCGACCTTCGCGGCGAACGGGGCCAGCCCCTCGGGGTCATTGTCGAACTCGTGGTTGCCCACGGCCATCGCGTCATAGCCGAGCTGGTTCATGAATTCGGCGGCAAGGTCGCCGGCATATTCGGTGAAAAACAGCGACCCCTGGAACTGATCGCCCGCGTCGAGCAGCAGCACATCGTTGTCGGCGCTCTCGCGCGCTTCGTTGACGGCGGTGACCATCCGCGCGATGCCGCCGAAGCACTCCCCGGCCTCGTTGTCCTCGAGCGAACAGGTCGAATCGTAGGCCGAGATCGGTTCGAACCGGTCGTGGAAGTCGTTCGTGTGCAGGATGGTGAGGGAATAGTCGGCCTGCGCTGCGCCGGCGCAGAGCGCGGCGACGGCGGTGGCCGTGAAAAGACGCATGGTCATGCGGTTCTCCTTGTATGACGCGCCGCGAGAGTGCGCCGGTCTCCGGCGCCTGTCAAAACCGGAATGCGTGACACGGCGATGACCCATTTTCCCCCGCACGCGGCAAAGCTATATGCCCCTCAAGGAACCCAGAGGAGAGACCGATATGCGCATTTACAAGGTATTCCGGGCTGCCGAATGGGCCGAACTGGATCGCGCCGGCAAAACCGTGGGCTCCGCCGACGACCAGCGCGACGGATTCATCCACTTCTCGACCAAGGACCAGCTTGGCGGCACGCTGGCAAAGCACTTCCAGGGCGAGCACGGCCTGATCCTTGCAGCGGTCGAAGCCGACGCCCTGCAGGATGGCGACCTGAAATGGGAGCAGGCGGCGAACGGCCAGAACTATCCCCACCTCTATCGCCCCCTGTCGCTGGACGAGGTGGTCTGGCACCGGGAGCTTCCGCGCGAGGGCGTGGACACCATGGCGCTCGGCGACGAATGAGCCTGTCCGAACGCCTTGGCCTTGCCGCGCTGCGCCGGCTGGACCCCGAACGGGCGCACGGGCTTGCGCTGCGGGCGTTGCGGGCGGGGCTCGTGCCCCTGCCCGGCCCCGTCACGTCCTCGCGGCTGCGCACGACACTTGCCGGGATGACGCTGTCCAACCCGATCGGGCTCGCCGCCGGATTCGACAAGAACGCCGAGGCAGTGCGCCCGCTGGCGCGCACGGGATTCGGGTTCCTGGAGGTCGGCGCAGCAACGCCACGGCCGCAGGAGGGAAATCCGCGACCGCGCCTCTACCGGCTGACCGAGGATCACGCGGCGATCAACCGCTTTGGTTTCAACAATGCCGGGATCGAGGTCATCGCCCGCCGCCTCGAGCGGACGCGCAGCGCCGTGCCCCGCGGCCTGAATCTCGGCGCGAACAAGGACTCGCCGGACCGGGCGGCCGACTTCGCCGCCGTCCTGCGCCGCGCCGCGCCGTTCATCGACTTTGCCACAGTAAATGTCTCGTCCCCGAACACGGAAAAGCTGCGCGACCTGCAGGGGGCCGAGGCGCTGCGCGGGCTGCTGAACGGCGTGATGGAGGCGAACGAGCGCGGCTTGCCGATTTTCCTCAAGATCGCGCCCGACCTTGACGACCAGGCGCTGGCGGACATCGCTGGTGTCGCGACCGAGGTCGGCATCGCGGGGATCGTCGCCACGAACACGACTCTTTCGCGCGAAGGGCTGCGCTCGCCCTACCGCGACCAGACAGGCGGCCTGTCCGGCGCGCCTTTGTTCGAACGAAGCACACGGGTGCTGGCCAAGCTGTCAGCGCTGTCCCCCCTTCCGTTGATCGGAGTCGGCGGCGTGTCTTCGGCCGCCGAGGCCTATGCCAAGATCCGCGCCGGAGCCAGCGCCGTGCAGCTTTACACCGCGATGGTGTATCATGGCGTAGCGATTGCTGCGCAGATTGCGCGCGAACTGGACGACCTGCTGCTGCAGGACGGGCTGATCACGGCTCAGGCGGTCGGGCTGGACCGAGACCGCTGGACCTGACGCTCTAGCCGATCGAGCGTTCGAGCCCGGGGTATCTCAGGCCAAGCGTCACCCCCCGCGCGATGAAACTCACGAGGAACGCGATCCAGAGGCCGTGATTGTCGAAAATCGGGACCAGGAGCAGCGCGGCCACGACATAGATCGCGAAGCTCAGTCCCATCATGTTGCGCATGTCGCCCGTCCGGGTCGCGCCGATGAAGATGCCGTCGAGCATCCAGGCCGCGCAGCCGAAGATGGGTGCGGCGATCATGTAAGGCAGGTAGGCGCGCGCCTCTTCGCGCACAAGCGGCGCGGTCGTCATCACATCGATGATCCAGCCCCCCGTCGTCAGGAAGAGGACCGCCAGGAACAACCCCGTGACCGCTCCCCATAGCGAGGCGAGCGCCGCCCCCCGCCGGAACAGGTCCCGCCGCCCCCGTCCAAGGGCCGATCCCACGATGGCCTCTGCCGCGAAGGCGAAGCCGTCCATGGCGAAGGCCGTGATCTCGAGGAACTGCAGGAGGATCTGGTTGGCGGCGAGCTTCACGTCCCCGAACCGGGCGCCGGCAAGCAGGAAAGAGACGAAGATCGCCTGCAACAGCAGCGAGCGGATCAGGATATCGCCGTTCACCTGCGCGAACCGCCGCAGCTTGGCGGGGTCGAGCACGCGCCCCATGTCGCGCCAGGCTGTCCCCCCGAAGGCATCCCGGCAAAGCCACAGCCCTAGCGCAAGGCCCGACCATTCCGCGATGAACGTGGCCGCCGCGACCCCGCGCACGCCCCAGCCGAGGCCAAGGACGAACCACAGGTCGAGGACGATGTTCAGGCCGTTCATCAGCACCTGAATGGCAAAGACGCCCCGTGTGCGCTCGGCCGCGATAAGCCAGCCGGTGATCGCGTAGAGCGAGATCAGCGCGGGCGCGGACCAGACGCGCAGGCCCATGTATTGCCGGGCGAGGGCTTCAACCTCGTGGCTGGCGGGCGACACCAGGAAGGCGCCCGCGAACAGGGGCCATTGCAATGCAATGATGGCCAGCCCCCCGGCCAGTCCAATGGCGAGACCGCGGGTCAGGATCGCGGCGCCCTCGTCCATGTCCTCGCGGCCCAGCGCCTGGCTGGCGAAGCCCGTCGTTCCCATGCGCAGGAAGCCGAACACCCAGTAGAGCGCCGTCAGGATGATCGCGCCCACGCCGACCGCGCCGATCGGGGCAGCCTCGCCCATCTGGCCGACCACGCCGGTATCCACGGCCCCGAGGATCGGAACCGTTGCGTTCGACAGGACGATGGGTCCCGCCACCGCAAGGATGCGGCGGTGGGTGACGGGGCGCGGCTCAGCCATCCATCCCGGTCCGGGGCATGACGAAATGCCCGGTCGCCGAAGCGTAGAGCCGGTCGCGATTGTCCTGCCACCCTTCGACCTGGACCGAGGCAAAGCGTCGCCCCGACCGGACCACGCGGGCGCGTGCATAGGCGTCACGCGGCAGGCCCGAGCGCAGGTAATCGATGGTGAAGTCCACGGTCTTGGGCATGCGCGGCATGCCCTCGGGCGTCATCGACTCCGGGCCGAGGCGACCGCTTTCGACCTCGTCCCACAGCCGCGACCATGCCAGCGACAGCACGGCCGTCGTTTCGAGGAAGGCGGCCGTCACGCCGCCGTGCAGCGCAGGCAGCGTCGGGTTTCCGATCAGCTTTTCATCGAAGGGCAGGATGCCGGTCAGCTCGTCCCCCCGGCGCTCGAACCGGATGCCGAGGTAACGGATATAGGGGATGCCGCCGACGAGCGCTTCCAGGGCAGCGTCGCGCCGCTGCTTGATGACCTGCACGGGCTCGGGACGCGAACGGCTCATGTGCGGTTCCCCCCGTCGATGGTGAAGGCTCCGGCGGCCGTCGCGACAGGCGGGTCCTCCTGGTCGTCATAGGCCCGCGCCCGGATGAAGGCGACCGACCGAGTGACGTGGTAGACTTCGGCCCTAGCGCGAACCGTCTGCAGCGGCGTGGCCGCGCGCATGTAGTCGATCCGGAGGTCCAGTGTCGCGGTCGCCATCGCCCCGGCCGGATGGCTCATCACCGCGGCGCCGGAACAGGTGTCCATCAGCGCGGAAATCGCGCCGCCGTGGATCACGCCAGTCCGCGGGTCGCCGATCAGCTTCTCGTCGTAGGGCATCGAGATCACGCATGTGCCGTCGCCGATCTCTTCGATGGTCATGCCCAGCGCGCGGGCATGGGGAATCGCCCCGATAAACTGGCGGGCAATCTGCTCGGGAGGGATGGACATGGCGCGCTCCTTCGGTTGCCGGTGGTTTTGACCGACCGTCACGAAGGGGACAAGGCCTCGCGGAGCACGGGAACGTAACCGCTGGCCAGTTCGTTCGACGGGCATGGCTGAGATAAAGAAAATCGCGATCTTCGGCGCCAAGGGCGCAACGGGCCGCCAAGCGGTGCAACAGGCAGTCGCGCGCGGATACCGAGTGCGTGCGCTCGAGCTGTCGTGGCCGGAGAACCCCGACCTGCCGGAGGGGGTCGAAGCGGTGACCGCCAACGTGCTCGAGGACGACCTCGCCCCCGCGACCGAGGGCTGCGATGCGATCCTCTCGTGCATCGGGCTGCCCTTCACCGCCCGCACCGCGCTGAACCCGCCGCCGCTTTATACCGAAAGCGCGCGCCGCTATGTGGCCGCCATGAAGGACACGGGCATCGACCGCCTCGTGGTCATCTCGGCCAGTTTCGTCGAGACGCTCGACCGCGGCCCGCTGCTGTTCCGCGTTGCCGCGCGCGCGGCGCTCAGCCCGATCTTCGACCAGATGGGCGAGATGGAGCAGATCCTGCGCCAATCGACCGTCAGGTGGACGGCGGTGCGGCCGGGGTGGCTGATGGAGGGCGAGCTCACGCAGGACTACACGATCACGCCGAACGTGATCGCTCCTGATCTGATCCGGACACGTCATTCGGATCTTGCGCATTTCATGCTCGACTGTCTCGAAACGGAGATTTACGACCGGAGGACCCCGGCCATCGCCCGATCCGAGGATCGTGCGGCGGAAAGTGCCCGCAGTCTTGCGGCCGAGATCGCCCACTAGGCTCCCCCGGGGCGTTTCCGCTAGTGTGGGCGCGCAAAAGGAGCTTCCATGACGGAAAGCGAAAAACTCCTGTCCTTCAAGGAGATGTGCGCGAAGTTCGACGTCACCCCGCGGACCCTGCGGTACTACGAGTATATCGAGCTGCTGTCCCCCATCCGCGAGGGTCGCGCACGCTACTACACCCCGCGCGAGGTTGCGCGGATGACCCTGATCCTGCGCGGGCGGCGCTGGGGCTTCAGCCTCGAGGACATCCGCCAGTGGCTGCTGATCTACGACCAGATGGGGACCGAGGCGCAGATGCAGGCCTGGGTCGACCTGGCCGATCGCCAGATCGTCGAACTTCAGACGCAGCTTGACCAGCTGCGCTCGGCCGTCGACGAGCTGCGCGAGACCCGCGACGAGGTCGCGCGTTCCCTTGGGGAACGAACCGGGTAATTCTGACGCTACGTTTCCCGCGCGGCACCCCAAGGCCAGCTTGAATCGCCCGATCCCGTCTTTCATCTGTGACGCTGCTGCTAGTCTCAGAGGGCGAGAATGACGGAACGATTCATGACCATTCGCGAGATGTGCGACACCTTCGACGTTACTCCGCGCACGTTGCGGTTCTACGAATCCAAGGAACTTCTGTCGCCGGTTCGTGAAGGTCAGAAGCGGCTGTTCACCCACCGTGATCGTGCACGGCTCAAGCTGATCCTGCGCGGCAAGCGCTACGGGTTCAGCCTGGAAGAAATCCGTCAACTGCTGGACCTCTACGGCCCCGGCCCACAGCGCCGCATCCAGCTTGAGAAGACGCAAGAGATCGCGCGGCGCCGCCTCGAAGAGCTGCGGGCAGAGCGCGAAGCGCTGTCGGACGCGATCGCTGATCTCGAGCGCGAGATCGGCCTCGTCGAACAATCGCTGACCGAAGACCAGCCCGAAAGCTCGGCAGCCTGACCACATCCGGGAGGACCCAACGATGACCACCTACACCGCGCCCGTCGACGACATGCAGTTCATCCTGCACGACGTGCTGCAGATCTCGACCTCGGGCGTGCCGGGCTTCGACGAACTCGAGCCCGACTTCACCAAGGCCGTCCTCGAAGAGGCTGGAAAGCTCGCGTCGGACGTGCTGCACCCGCTGAACAAGGTCGGGGACGAGCAAGGCTGCCGCTTGGAAAACGGCGTGGTCCGCACGCCCGAAGGCTTCAAGGCGGCCTATGACAAGGTGTGCGAGGGTGGCTGGATCGGTCTGGACTGCGACCCCGAGTATGGCGGCCAAGGCATGCCGCACCTGTTGAACTCCTGCGTGGGCGAGATCTTTGTCTCGGCCAACATGGCGTTCAACATGTACCAAGGCCTGTCCCACGGCGCCTATAACGCGATCTACACCCACGGGACGGACGAGCAGAAGCGGACCTACCTCCCGAAGATGGTCGAGGGCACTTGGTCGGGCACGATGAACCTGACCGAGCCGCAGTGCGGTACCGACCTGGGCCTGATCCGCACCAAGGCCGAGCCGCAGGATGACGGAACCTACAAGATCTCCGGCCAGAAGATCTGGATCTCGGCCGGCGAGCACGACATGACGGACAACATCATCCACCTGGTTCTGGCCAAGATTCCCGGCGGCCCGGACGGGGTGAAGGGAATCTCGCTGTTCATCGTGCCGAAGTTCATGGTCAACGAGGACGGCTCGCTGGGCGAGCGCAACGCCGTCAGCTGCGGCGGCCTCGAGTCCAAGATGGGCATCCACGGCAACGCCACCTGCGTGATGAACTACGACGGTGCGACGGGCTTCCTGATCGGCGAGATGCACAAGGGCATGCGCGCGATGTTCACCATGATGAACGAGGCGCGGCTTGGCGTCGGCGTGCAGGGCTATAGCCAGGGCGCCGTCGCCTACCAGAATGCGCTGGCCTTCGCGAAGGACCGCGTGCAGGGACGTGACGTGACGGGTGCCAAGAACCCCGGCGGTGTGGCTGACCCGATCATCGTGCACCCCGACGTGCGCCGGAACCTGATGGACCAGAAGGCCTTCACCGAGGGTGCCCGTGCCTTCGCCCTGTGGGGCGCGCAGTTGATCGACCGGTCGCAGCGGTCGGGCGATGCCGAGTCCGAGGCGCTGGTGTCGCTGCTGACGCCGGTGCTCAAGGGCTTCCTGACGGACAAGGGATTTGAAACGACCGTCCTGGCGCAGCAGACCCTTGGCGGGTCGGGCTTCACGACCGAATGGGGGCTCGAGCAGTTCGTCCGCGACGCCCGGATCACCATGATCTACGAGGGGACGAATGGCATCCAGTCGCTCGACCTCGTGGGCCGCAAGCTGGGGCTGAACGGCGGCAAGACCGTCATGGGCTTCTTTGAGCTGATAAAAAGCTACATCAAGGAGAACGAGGGGGACGCGGCGCTGAAGGAAGGGTTCCTGGATCCGCTGAAGGCGGCGTCCAAGGATCTTCAGGGCGCGGCTACGTATTTCATGCAGAACGGCATGAAGAACCCGAACGAGGCGCTGTCGGGGTCGTATGACTTCATGCACCTCTTCGGCCACGTCTGCCTCGGCTACATGTGGGCGCAGATGGCCAAGGCCGCTTATGTCGCCAAGGCGAACGGCACCGGCAACGCAGCCTTCTACGACACCAAGATCGCCACGGGGCGCTACTACATGGCGCGCCAGCTGCCCGCGACCGGGATGCACCGCGCCCGCATCGAAAGCGGCGCCGCCCCGGTCATGGCGCTGGACGTCGAGCAGTTCTGATCCCTCTCGTCCGGGGGCCTTCGGGTTCCCGGGTGCACCTTCCGTCCACAGGACAGCTCTCGCTATGCTGCCTCCCAAGCAGCCAGACCGCGAAAGGGGCCGCGATGCCCAAGAGATTTCGCCTGACCCGGCGGTTCAACGTCGCCATGACCGAGGATGGCTATCGCCGCCTGCGCCGCTTCTCGACCGAAGCCGGTCTGGACGAGGGCGAAGCGCTATCTTTCCTCTTCGAGCATTTCGACAGCGTCACGAATGGCGACAACCTGACCGCGCGGCTGCGGCTGTTCAATTCAGAGCTTGAGGCCCGCAAGCGCTGACGCTTATCGAAGCGCCCGCCCCTTCACGATCGCGTCCGCACCAAATCGCGCGCGTATCGCGTCCGTCGCCCGCTCGGCCCCCGCGCGGGCAAGCGCCTGCGGGTCAAGAAGGTCGCCCGCCTGGTCCGCCCCATCCGCGTCGGCAAGGTCGCTGACTCCGACGCCGACCAGGCGGAACGGCCCCTGCCCCACTACTGGATCAAAGAGCGCGCGGGCCGTGCGGTAGACGCGGTCGGCGATCTGCGTCGGCTCGGACAGGCTGGTGCGGCGAGTGAGGATGCGGTGGTCAGCGCGCTTCAGCTTCAGCGTCACGATCCGGCCGGCGACCCCCTTTGCCTTCAGGCGCCCCGCAACCTTGTCGGCCATGCGCCAGATATGCCCGTCGAGGATGTCGGGATCGCCCGTATCCACGCCGAACGTCGTCTCGTTCGACACCCCCTTCACCGGCGTATTCGCCTTGACCCGCCGCACATCCTCGCCCCGCGCGAGATGCCAGAGCCGCCCGCCCATCCCACCGAACCGCGCCTCGAGGTCGCGCTTCTCCCAGCGGCGCAAGTCGGTGAAGGTGCGGATGCCGGCCTTCTCAAGGCTCTTCCGCGTCACCTCGCCCACGCCCCAGATCAGCGACACCGGCTTTTCGGCCAGAAAGTCCATCTTCTCGGCAGCGCCGATCACCGAAAAACCGCGCGGTTTTTCAAGGTCCGAGGCGAGTTTGGCCAAGAACTTGTTGTGCGACAGCCCGACCGAGCCCGAGATTCCCAGCTCGTCCTGCATCCGCCGCACCAGCCGGGCGAGCATCACGGCCGGCGGCGCCCCGTGCAGGCGGGCGGTGCCGGTGAGATCCATGAACGCCTCGTCGAGCGACAGGGGTTCCACCGCGGGCGTCAGCTCCTCCATCATCGCACGAACCTGGCGCGAAACCTGGGAATACACCTCGAAGCGCGGCTTCACGACCGTCGCCTCGGGGCAGAGCTTGAGCGCCTGGAACATCGGCATGGCCGACCGGACCCCCTTGATCCGAGCGATGTAACAAGCGGTGGTCACGACGCCGCGCGATCCGCCGCCCACGATCACCGGCTTGTCGCGCAGGTCGGGGTTGTCGCGCTTTTCGACGCTTGCATAGAAGGCGTCACAATCCATGTGGGCGATGGACAGGTCGAAAAGCTCGGGGTGGCTACGGGTGCGCGGCGACCGGCAGGCGGGACAGCGGGCGCCCGCCTCAAAGGTCGTCAGGCAATCACAACACATCGAGGGCATGGACATCATGTATGCGAGGCAGCCTTCCGGTGATAGATGATTTCAACGGCGCCAAGGTGGCGATCCTGGCGGGCGACCGGCTGGTGACGCTGAAGCGGGACAACGATCCCGGAATCCCGTGGCCCGACATGTGGGACCTGCCCGGCGGCGGGCGCGACGGGGACGAGACGCCCGAGGCCTGCGTCATCCGCGAGACGCGGGAAGAGACGGGGCTGGTGCTGTCACCGGATCGGATCATCCACCGGGCCTTGTACGGTGACCGCGTGTTCTTCGGCGCGGAATGGCCGGGCCTCACCGAGGCAGCCATGCGGCTGGGCGACGAGGGTCAGGCGCTTGCCCTGATGCCGGTCACTGAGTTCCTGCTGCGCACGGACGCCATTCCGGCGCTACGGGACCGGCTGGCGCGTTTCCTGGGAGAGCGCGAGCGTCGTCACTCGGCCGCGACCGACGCGCCTCCGCGCTGGCCGTAGGCGCAGAGACGCTCGACGACCTCGGAGATCCGCGCCTTGACATCCTCGTAGCCCGAATGCGGCACCAGTGTCGCCTCGTCCATGTAGGCGGCGCGGTCGATCTCGACTTGGATGACGTGACGATTCGCGCGTGGGCGGCCGTAATGCTGCGCGATGAAGGCGCCGGCAAAAGGCGCGTTGCGCGAGACGGTAAAGCCCGCGCGCGTGAATTCGCCCTCGACCAGATCGCTGACCTCGCTCGACGCGGCAGCGCCGAATCGGTCGCCCAGAACGATGTCGGGACGCTTCCGTCCGACCGAGATATAATCGAGCGCCTCGTGCGGCATGGAATGACAATCGATAAGGATCGAGCGGCCGAACGCGGATACGCTGTCGTCGACGAGACGGCGCAAGGCGGTGTGATAAGGATGCCAGCCATCCCTGAGCCGGGCGCGCACCTCGGACTGGGACAGCTTTCCCGAATAGATCGGCCGCCCGCCCGCGACGACGCGGGGGATGACGCCAAGCCCGGAGGCGACCCGCGGATTGTGCGGACCGCGACGCTGTCCCTCGATCAGCGCAGGGTCGAGTTCATCCACGGAGCGATTCACGTCAAGCCACGCCCGCGGCATCCGCGCGGCAAGCAGCGGCGCCCCGTGGTCGGTGGCAACGTGGAACAACTTGTCCACGAAAGCGTCCTCGGAAGACCGCAGGTGCTGGGCCGGCAGAATTGACTGGTGGACGAAATCACCGCAATAGTCGCGCCCCGAATGGGGTGATGCAAAGACAAGCGCCGTGCTCCGCCGCTCGGGCAGGTGCAGGTCGTAGGCACGCTCACTTATTACATCGCTTTTCATCTTCGCCTCCTCGCATGGAAGATGGGGTGAGGAAAGCTCTTGAACAGCCCGGCGCGACCTTTTATAGACCGCGCACCGATGCGGAACCGGCTTCCGCTCAGAGGTGTTACGGCGCCTGTGGCCTCAGGGGTCGGGACTTGGCGGAAGGGCGATTAGCTCAGCGGTAGAGCACTTCGTTGACATCGAAGGGGTCACTGGTTCGATCCCAGTATCGCCCACCACGCCACAGAATTCACCGCCCCGGATCAGTCCGGGGCAGAACCGCAACCGAAGGCGCGAGCCCCGCGCCGCGACAGATGGGAGAAAGCGATGAAGGTTCGTAATTCGCTTCGTTCGCTGAAGACCCGCCACCGCGATTGCCGCGTTGTGCGCCGCAAGGGCCGTGTCTACGTCATCAACAAGACGCAGCGCCGGTTCAAAGCCCGCCAGGGCTGAGGTCTTTGCGACCTTGGATTGAAAAAGGCCGTCCTTTCCGGCAAGCTCCTTACCAGATGTGTTGTAGATTGCGCGTCGCCTCGGCGGCGCGCTTTCTCGTTCAATCGCCGAAGAGATCCCTCTCATAGATCCGCCCCTTTGCGATCCCGAGCTTCATCGCCGGCGTCTGCTTCGTCTGCCGCGTGCCCATCCAGTTGTGGTGAAAGCGGTAGATCTCGACGATCCTGGTCAGGATCTCCGGCTTGTAGAGGAAATAGCGATCCCGGGTCAGGCCGTTGCTGATTGGCGTCGCCACTGGACGGGATGCGGGGCGGACATTGCTGCGAATCTTGCGGAAGTAGCTATCGACACTACGCAAAGTCGCGAGCCGAATCAGCCTTGCGCATCGTTCGGTGGTCAGTTCAGGCCGATCGGTCTTCAGGTCGACGACCCGCGAAGGCTCCGACTTCGTGTGGTAGGGCCAGACGAACGGTGTGCCGAGCCGATGGCCGGCAAGGCGCTTCACGATCTCCCGGTCGATCTCCTCGTTGAAGACCTTCTCGGGCAGCAGTTGAGCTGGTGGGCAGAAAGCTCCAAATCGTTGCGCAGGTCCCGGCGCCCTTGCGCCCACAACACCTCTCGGACATCGTTCACCTGATACTTGTCGAAGACCACGGTGGCGACATCGACACGACCGGCCTGAACTTCGGGGGCGAAGGCCGCCAGAAACGCTTTGCTGAGGCCGGCATCCTGATTCTGGACGAAGTAGAATCGGCAGTCCGATTTCGAAGTCATTCGCCGGAGCATCAGGGCGTGAGCGTACTGCTGAATGGCCTGGCGCACGAGGCCCCCTTCGTGCGGGAGTTGAAGACCCATATAGACCTCGGTCGCGATCTCCGGATCGACCGCCACGCCGGCGGTGATGTCGTCGAGGAGCTCCTTGAATTCGGTGGCGGTCCATAAACGACCGCCGCGTCGGAAGCAGCGCGCTTTCTTGGCGTCTCCGTTAATCGCCATGTCGATCTCGACCTGCTCAATATCGCCGCTGGGATCGAACTGGAGAAGGCCCAGGACGATGTATCCCGAGTTCGCGTGCGCGGTACAGAGATGCTGCACCGCCACCGAGGCGCGCGTCTTGCGATTTGGCCAGTTAAGGCTCAGGGTCTGGCCGTCTGTGGCAAAACGACGGCTGTAACGCTCCCAGTCAACGCCGCGGAGATCGCCCTCGCGGCGCGCGGTGAACTCCCGGATGCGGGCGTAGATGAAGTCCAGCTTTCGGTCTACATCCCGGGGTGCGAGGTCGGAAATTTGCGAGATCTGCGACAGGCAATTGCCATTCACGAGGAGCTTCAGGACTTGGCCGTTCTTCGACTGTCGGCGGTGGTTCCGTGCGGGATGTCCGACGGTGAATGTTGAGCCGCACTGCTTGCAAAGGAAACGCTGATGGCCGGGCTGAGGTCCTGCCGACCTTGCGGTAGGGTTCCGGTCGATCGTCAGCGGGCTTCCCGCGGCAGACGCATCCGGCGATCCGGCGATCCGGCGATCCGGCACGATCTACCCGCGCCACCAGGGCGTTGCGAACGCCTCAGGCGCGTGTATTCTTCGACAGTAGCGCAGTTGTCCTTGAGCACGGACTCTTGTCCGCAAGAGCGACAGGTGAAGGCTTTCTTGTCCCCCGTGCCAATCACTTTCCCACGAGGGAAATTGGCGTTGACAGCAGACAGATTGAGCCCTCGGCCGTCCCGCGGGTCCGGATCAACGCCGAACTGGGCGCATTGGGCGTTACGACGAAGGTTCACATCCACCCCGAAAAAATGGGAATGGAACGCGCCGCTTTCCGGCTGTCGCAGATTTTTGCAGGACAGACTTCACCTGACACCTCCGTCGTGAGGTTGCGTCAAGCTGGCCTTTTTAAGTGGAAGGTTGGCCAGAGTCTGGCCAACCGAAGAATCTTCTAAAACGCATCTGGTAAGGGGCTTGCCTTTCCGGGATGGCCTTTTTCTTTTGTCGCATCGGCTATCGGTCGCATCGGGGGCAGAATGCGACTCCTGCCCCCGCGCCAGTCAGAGAACAGCCGCCGGGTCGACCGCCTCGCGATTCTGCGCCTGCCCCACCGCACGATTCGTCAGACGTCCGGCGTGGACGTTCAGACCGGCAGCAAGGTGCGGATCGGCGCGGCAAGCGCCCTGCCAGCCCTGATCCGCCAAGGACAGCATGAACGGCATCGTGGCGTTCGACAGCGCTTGGGTCGAGGTGCGCGGCACCGCGCCGGGCATGTTCGCCACACAGTAATGCATGATGCCGTCGACCTCGAAGCTCGGATCCTGATGAGTGGTCGGCTTCGCGGTTTCGAAGCACCCGCCCTGGTCGATGGCCACGTCCACCAGCACGGCGCCCGGATGCATCGAGGACAGTTCCTCGCGGGTGACGAGCTTGGGCGCCGCTGCGCCGGGAATCAGCACCGCGCCGATCACCATCTCGGCTCGCGCCACCAGTTCCGCAGTGACGGTGCGCGAGGCATAGCCCGTCTTGAAGAGACCCGCGAAAGTGTCGTCGAGGTAGCGCAGCCGCGGAAGCGACATGTCCAGCACAGTTACGTCCGCTCCCATTCCCGCCGCAACGCGGGCGGCCTGCGTCCCGACGACGCCACCGCCGATGACGACCACGCGCGCCGGCGCCACGCCTGGCACGCCACCCATCAGCACGCCCCGGCCGCCATTGGCCTTCTGCAGCGTGTAGGCGCCCATCTGCGGCGCAAGCCGCCCGGCAACCTCGGACATCGGCGCGAGCAGCGGCAGTCCACCGCGTGCGTCGGTCACGGTCTCGTAGGCGATGCACGTCGCGCCCGAGGCCAGCAGATCGTCGGTCTGTGCACGGTCCGGCGCGAGGTGCAGGTAGGTAAACAGAAGCTGCCCCTCGGAGAGCATCTTGCGCTCGCCCGGTTGCGGCTCCTTCACCTTCACGATCATCTCGGCCTGCGAGAAAACCTCTTCGGCGGTCTGGACGATGCGGGCGCCGGCGGCCTCGTAATCGGCATCGGCATATCCTGCGCCGTCACCGGCGCCAGCTTCGATCAGCACCTCGTGCCCGTGGGCGACCGCCTCGGCCGCGGCGACGGGCGTCAGGCCCACGCGAAACTCCTGAGGTTTGATCTCGGTAGGGCATCCGATCTTCATTGCGCGCTCCTTGCTTAGCTTTGGCCGAAGCGTAGCGCCGGGCTGGCGCAAATCGGTTGATATTTCGCCCACCACGGCCGACAAATCGGCAGATGTTTCGAAGAATGGGCGATCAGCCAGGAGACGCTTGCACGATGATCGAGCTGGACGCGACGGATCGGCGCCTTCTGCGGGCGCTCCAGCGGAAGGGGCGGCTGTCGAACGCGGACTTGTCCGAGGCGGTATCTCTCAGTCCCTCGGCTTGCCACCGCCGGGTTGCGCGGCTCGAGCGGGAGGGCATTATCGCCGGGTACGTCGCCCTCCTCGACCGCGATGCGGTCGGGCGGCAAGTCACGGTCTTTGTCGAGATCACGCTGGCCGGCCAGACCGAGAAGGCGTTCGACGCTTTCGAACTGGCCGTATGCCAGATCCCCGAAGTGCTGGAGTGTCACATGACCGCCGGCAGCGCAGATTATCTGTTGAAGGTCGTGGTCGCCGATAGCGAGGACTTTGCAAGCCTGCACCGTCGCCATCTGGCGAAACTGCCGGGGGTGGCGAAGATGCAGTCCAGCTTTTCCCTGCGGCGTGTGCGCGAGACGACCGAACTGCCGGTCTAGCAGCTCAATCGTAAGAGCCCGAAACACCTATCTCGGCAGTGCCCGAGATGTCGACCGTAACGCCGGTGCCAGTCACCCGGACCTCGTCGCTTCGGGGCTCGGGCAAGCCACTTTCCCCACAGGCCGCAAGCAACAGGAGTAGTGCCGGGGCGAGGCGGGTCATGCGAGGCGCTCCTTCCAGGCGGCGATCTGGGTTCGCACGTTATCGGGCGCGGTGCCGCCGAAGGATTTGCGTGAGGCGACGGAATTGTCCACGCCCAAGACGTCGAACACGCCTTCGGTCAGGGCGGGATGAACCTCCCGCATTTCCGCGAGGCTCAGGTCGGGCAGATCGCAGCCCTTGGCCTCGGCCTTCGCGACGAGCGTGCCGGTGACGTGGTGGGCATCGCGGAACGGCAGCCCCGCCTCGCGCACCAGCCAGTCGGCCAAGTCGGTGGCGGTCGAGAAGCCGTGCCCGGCGGCGGCGCGCAAGGCGTCGGGGTTCGCAGCCATGTCGCCGATCATCCCCGTCATCGCGGCCAGCGACAGCATCAGCGTATCGGCGGCGTCGAAGACCTGCTCCTTGTCCTCCTGCATGTCCTTGGAATAGGCGAGCGGCAGTCCCTTCATCACCATCAGCAGCGCCGACTGCGCTCCGAAGATCCGGCCGATCTTGGCACGGATCAGCTCGGCCGCGTCGGGGTTCTTCTTCTGCGGCATGATGGACGAGCCGGTCGAGAAGCGGTCGGACATGGCCACGAAGCGGAACTGGGCCGAGGACCAGATCACCAGTTCTTCGCTGAGGCGGCTCAGGTGCATCGCGCAGATCGACGCCGCCGACAGGAAGTCGAGCGCGAAGTCCCGGTCGCTGACCGCGTCGAGCGAATTGGCGCAGGGACGGTCGAAACCCAGTGCCTCGGCCGTGGCGTGGCGGTCGATGGGGAAGGACGTGCCCGCAAGCGCCGCCGCGCCGAGGGGGGATTCGTTCATGCGCTTCCGCGCATCCTCGAAGCGGGACAGGTCGCGCGACAGCATCTCGACATAGGCCAGCATATGGTGGCCCCAGGTCACAGGCTGGGCGGTCTGCAGGTGGGTGAAGCCGGGCATCACCCAGTCGGCCCCCTGCTCGGCCTGCCCCACCAGCTCCGTTTGCAGCGCCGCGATGCCGGCGATGGCGGCGTCGCACTGGTCGCGCACCCACAGGCGGAAGTCGGTTGCGACCTGGTCGTTGCGCGAGCGGCCCGTGTGCAGGCGGCGGCCCGCGTCGCCGATCAGCGCGATCAGGCGGGCCTCGACGTTCATGTGGATGTCTTCCAGCGCCGCCGAAAACTTGAACGTCCCGCCCTCGATCTCTGACAAGACGGTGAGCAGCCCTTCCCGTATCGCCTCGGCATCTTTATCGGTGATAATGCCCTGCGCGGCCAACATCGCCGCATGGGCCCGAGAGCCCGCGACGTCCTGGGCTGCCAACCGCTGGTCGAAGCCGATCGAGGCGTTGATCGCCTCCATGATCTGGTCGGGACCGCCGGCGAAGCGGCCGCCCCACATGGCGTTCGAGGTGCTGTCGGAATCGGACATGGACGACCTTTCGCGGAGGATGCAGATGAGACTACTTGCCGCCGTTCTTTATCTGGCGCTTGGCAGCGCTGCAAATGCCGCCGACCTGTCGGGGGTCGAACTGTCGGGCGACATGCGCAAGCTGGTGGTCCACGACACGCCGCAAGACGTGCCGCCCTTGACCTTCGAGACGCCCGAAGGCGACAGCGTTGCGCTGGCCGAATATGCGGGCAAACCGGTCCTCCTGAACTTCTGGGCGACATGGTGTGCCCCCTGCCGCGAAGAAATGCCGGCGCTCGACGCGATCCAGAAGGCCGGCACAGCCGAGGTTGTGACGGTCGCGACGGGGCGCAACTCGATCGACGGGATCGAGCGGTTCTTCGATGAAACGGGCATCGAGGCGCTGCCGATCCTTCTGGACCCGAACCAGAGCGAGGCGCGCCAGATGGCCGTCCTCGGCCTGCCGGTCACGGTACTGATCGACGCCGAGGGGCGCGAGGTCGCCCGCCTGACCGGCGGCGCGGAATGGGACAGCCCCGAGGCCGCGGCCGTGATCGAGGCGCTCGGGCAGTAGCCGCGCGGGCACTTGAAAGCCGCGCACGGGCACGCCATGTCTGCGCGCACCCTTGCTATTGCGGGCTTTCATGGAACCTTCTGCCACTCTTCTCGTCGCCGCAGCTGCCTTTAGCGGCATCACGGCCTTCCGCCGCTGGCGGCAGGGCCCGCTGAACACGGCCGACTCGGCCCGCGATGCGTGGCGCGCCGTCTATCCCGGCGACCGGGTCCGCGCATCGATCATTGGCGAGGACGGGCGCACGGCACTGGTGGAGACGGACTGGGGTTGCGGTCTGATCTGCCGGCGCGGGAGGGTCGCGCGGCGCCTCGACAAGGCCGAGACCGACATCGGCTCAGACGGCTTGAACATCCATCTGGGCGACATCGACGTGCCGCGCGTGACGGTAAAACTCAGCCCGGCTGACGCCGCGACCTGGCACGACAAGATCGCCGAAAGCTAGGCCGCCTCGACCTCAGACGGCGGCCTTGCGACTTTCCTCAAGATAGATTTCGCGCAGGCGCTGCGCCACCGGGCCTGGCGCTCCCTGCCCCACCGGAACACCGTCGATCTCGACCACCGGCGTCACGAAGGTCGTGGCCGAGGTTACGAACGCTTCGTCAGCGGCCTTCGCCTCTTCGACGGTAAAGGCACGCTCTTCCACCTTCATCTGCGCCTCGCGGGCGAAACGCAGAACCGCGGCGCGTGTGATGCCGTGCAGGATCTCGGGGCCCAGGTTTCGGGTCACGATCACCCCGCCCTTGACGATGTACGCGTTGTTCGAGGTGCCTTCGGTGACCACCCCCTCCTCGACCATCCAGGCATCGTCGGCGCCCTGCGCCTTGGCCGCCATCTTGCCCATGGATGGATAGAGAAGCTGCACCGTCTTTATATCCCGCCGGTCCCAGCGAAGATCGGGCAGCGTAACGACCTTGATCCCCGCCTTGGCGACAGGACTGTCCGCCAGCCCCGGCTTCGACTGGGTGAAGAGCACGACGGTCTGTCGCGTGCCCTCGGGCGGATAGGCAAAATCGCGGTCCGCGGCGCCGCGCGTAACCTGGAGGTAGACCATGCCATCCTCGATCCCGTTCTCGGCAACGAGACGTCGGTGAATCTCGAGCAGCTCGTCGCGGCTCATGGGCATGGGCATTTCTAGTTCGCCCAGGCTCCGCTCGAGCCGAACGGCGTGACCGTCGAAGTCGATCAGCTTGCCTTCGAGGACGCTCGTGACCTCATAGACACCGTCGGCGAACAGGAAGCCCCGGTCGAAGACGCTGATCGTGGCGTCTTCCTCGGGCAGGTACTCGCCGTTGACATATACGGTGCGGGACATGAGCGGCCTCCTTTTACGGAGGGCGGTTTAGCCCCCCGCCGCGGTCAAGTATAGGCCCAGATCAACAGGCCGGCGCCCAGGATCAAGCGGTAGACGACGTAGGGCGTGAAGCTGACGCTTTTCAGAAGGCGAAACATCAGCTTCAGCGCAACAAGCGCCGAGAGCAGCGACAGAATTGCGACAACGGCAGCATCGCGGATCACCGCTTCACTGGGCGCGCTTATGAGGTCGAGCGACAGAAGCGTAGCGCTGGCTATGATCGTCGGGATCGACATCAGCATCGACAGCCGCGCCGCGTCGGTGCGCGTGTAGCCAAGGCCGCGCCCGCCGGTGATGGTGATGCCCGAGCGTGAGGTGCCGGGGACCAGCGCGAGCATCTGCCACATCCCCATGATCAGCGCGTGCTTGAGCGTCCACTCCGGCGCAGTGCGCACCTCGGCCCCACGCTGATCGAGGACCCACAGCAGGATACCGAAGATGATGGATGTCCACCCGATCAGCGCGACAGAGCGCATCAGATCCGACAGGCCGGTGACCTTCAGGATCAAGCCCGCGATGATGACAGGAATGGTGGCAATGATCAGGCACAACGTGAGCCAGGCGCCCTGATCATGAATGCGCCCCCGCAGCAGCGACGGTATGCCCGCAACGGCAGCGCGCACGTCTGCCCAGAAGAAGAGGACGACCGCTGCGAGGGTGCCGACATGTGCGGCGACGTCGATCAGAAGGCCCTGGTCGACGTGCCCGGTCAGCGCCGGAAGCAGCACGAGGTGACCGGAGGACGAGATCGGCAGGAACTCGGTGATGCCCTGCACGATGGCGACAATGACGAGATAGAGAAGAGGCATTTGAGCGCGCTCCGAGGGATGTTCGCGGCCCGTATAAGCTGGTGCTTACATCATGGGAATCTCGAAGAATGTCCCGTTTCGGCCATATTATCCTGCCGAGAGCCCCCGGACTCCGACCGGCTCGCCTTGCCGTCAAGTATTTAGGGCAATGCTGCTGTCATAAATGCGATTTCACCCCTTTTATGAAAGATGATTCCGGTGTAGGGGAGGCACGTCACAGGAGGGATGCGCCTTGGCTAACGAGAAGATGCTTAAATTCACGACCATCGCGCGGTCGATGCCGGACAAACGCTCTGCCGAGGATCGCAAGGGCGACTTCGACGAGATCTATGCCGAGTTCTCGGACGAGAAGGCCGGCGACCAGGCCGGGCGGTGCAGCCAGTGCGGCGTTCCGTATTGCCAGGCGCATTGCCCCGTGAACCACAACATCCCCGACTGGCTGCGGATGACGGCCGAAGGGCGGCTGGAAGAGGCGTATCTTCTGGCGCAGGAGAACAACACCTTCCCCGAGGTCTGCGGCCGGATCTGTCCGCAGGACCGCCTGTGCGAAGGCAACTGCGTCATCGAGCAGGCGGGCCACGGCACCGTCACCATTGGCGCGGTCGAGAAATACATCACCGACAATGCGTGGGAGCAGGGCTGGGTCAAGCCGATCGCCAATGCCGGCGAGCGGCCCGAGAGCGTGGGCATCATCGGCGCGGGCCCCGGCGGACTGTCGGCGGCGCACATGCTGCGGCTCCAGGGGGTGCAGGTCACGGTCTATGACCGCTACGACCGCGCGGGCGGACTGATGACCTACGGCATCCCCGGCTTCAAGCTGGAGAAGGACGTGGTCGAGCGGCGGGTCAAGTGGCTCGAGGATGGCGGCGTGACCTTCCGGATGAACTGCAACGTGGGCAGCGACATCTCGTGGGACGAGGTGCGGCAGGCCCATGATGCGGTGCTGATCGCCACCGGCGTCTACAAGTCGCGCGACCTGCAGGCGCCGGGCGTTGGCGCGAAGGGGATCGTGCGCGCGATCGACTACCTGACCGCATCGAACCGCCAGAGCTTTGGCGATTCCGTGCCCGAGATGGAAAACGGAGAGCTGAACGCCGCGGGCAAGAAGGTCGTCGTGCTTGGCGGTGGCGACACCGCGATGGACTGCCTGCGCACCGCGATCCGGCAGGGTGCGACCAGCGTGAAGTGCCTGTACCGCCGGGACCGGACGAACATGCCGGGCTCGCAGCGCGAGGTGCAGAACGCCGAGGAAGAGGGTGTCGAGTTCGTCTGGCTGTCCGCCCCCAAGGGCTTCACCGGCGAGACGATCGAGGGCGTGATGGTCAGCCGGATGCGGCTGGGTCAGCCCGACGCGACGGGACGGCAGGTGCCCGAGATCATCGAAGGCTCGGAGTATATCGAAGAGGCCGACCTCGTGATCAAGGCGCTCGGGTTCGAGCCCGAGGACCTGCCCAAGCTCTGGGGCGTGGAGGGGCTGGAAGTGACCCGCTGGGGCACCGTGCTGGCCGATTTCCAGACGCACGAGACCTCGCTGCCCGGCGTCTATGCCTGCGGCGACATCCAGCGGGGCGCCTCGCTGGTGGTCTGGGCGATCCGGGATGGACGCGAGGCCGCGCAGGCGATCATGGCGCAGTTCGCGGGGGCCGCGGCCGTAGCGGCCGAGTAAACCGGCCGGCGTCGGAACGGCGTGTGAAATGCGTCGGAACGACGTGAGAATCGTGTAAGAGAACTGTGAGACATCGCGTCGGAGGGCTTGGCCCCCGGCGTACGGTAAGAAAGGGGAAAGGTCGCGGACCGTGACCTTTCCGCGCGAGGATGATCCGCCCCCGCCGACGACCTTGTGGGGCACCCGCCCCCGGTCCTTCCGGGAGCATTTGACCGAAATCGACGAAGGAGGGGCGCACCGCCCGGCCTTCCCCGCTGAAGGAAATGTCGCGATGACCAAGTACGATGCCGAATGGGTTGCCCGCGAGGAAGCCAAGCGCGCCTACATGGCCGAAAATGCGCTTTATAGCCCCGAGGACGAGCATTCGTCCTGCGGCGTGGGGCTGGTCGTGTCGATCGACGGATCGCGCCAACGGCGCGTCGTCGAAAAGGGCATCGCCGCGCTGAAGTCGGTCTGGCACCGGGGCGCCGTGGACGCGGACGGCCGCACCGGCGACGGCGCCGGCATCCACGTGCAGATCCCGCGCGCCTTCTTCGAGGACATGATCGCCCGCACCGGCCACGCCCCGATCGAGGGCCAGCAGCTTGCCGTGGGCCAGGTGTTCCTGCCGCGCACGAACTTCGGCGCGCAGGAGACCTGCCGGACCATCGTGGAATCCGAGATCCTGCGGATGGGCTATTTCATCTACGGCTGGCGGCACGTCCCCGTGGACACGGCCTGCCTTGGATCGAAGGCCAATGCGACGCGCCCCGAGATCGAGCAGATCCTGATCTCGAACTGCAAGGGCGTCGATGAAGAGACGTTCGAGCGCGAGCTTTACGTCATCCGCCGCCGGATCGAAAAGGCCGCCGCCGCCGCGGGCGTGGGGCAGCTTTACATCTGCTCGCTGTCCTGCCGGTCGATCATCTACAAGGGGATGTTCCTGGCGCAGGACGTGGCCGAGTTCTATCCCGACCTTCTGGACGAACGGTTCGAGAGCGCGTTCGCGATCTATCACCAGCGCTATTCGACCAACACCTTCCCGCAATGGTGGCTGGCCCAGCCCTTCCGCATGTTGGCCCATAACGGCGAGATCAACACGCTGAAGGGCAACACCAACTGGATGAAGAGCCACGAGATCCGCATGGCATCCGCCACGTTCGGAGAGCTGGCCGAGGACATCAAGCCGATCGTGCCGCAGGGGTCGAGCGACTCGGCGGCGCTGGATTCGGTGTTCGAGGTTCTGGTGCGCTCGGGCCGGTCGGCGCCGATGGCGAAGACGGTTCTGGTGCCCGAGTCGTGGTCGAAGCAGGCCGAGGAGCTGCCCGAGGCGTGGCGGGACATGTATTCCTACTGCAACTCGGTGATGGAGCCGTGGGACGGCCCGGCCGCGCTTGCGATGACCGACGGGCGCTGGGTGTGCGCCGGCCTCGACCGGAACGGGCTGCGTCCGATGCGCTATGTCGTGACCGGCGACGGGCTGGTGATCGCGGGGTCCGAGGCCGGGATGGTCCCGGTCGACGAGTCGAAGGTCGTCGAGAAGGGCGCGCTGGGTCCGGGGCAGATGCTGGCCGTGGATATCCAGGACGGTGCGCTTTATCACGATGCCCAGATCAAGGACCGGCTGGCGGCGTCGCAGCCCTTCGGCGAGTGGGTCGGCAAGATCAACGAGCTGGACGCCGAACTGGCGAAGGTGGACGAGCGGCCGCTGTTCGACGGCGTCGACCTGAAGCGCCGGCAGATCGCGGCGGGCTATACGCTCGAAGAGATCGAGCAGATCCTGGCGCCGATGGCCGAGGACGGGAAGGAGACGCTGGCGTCGATGGGCGACGACACGCCCTCGGCCGTACTGTCCGAGACCTACCGGCCGCTGTCGCACTTCTTCCGCCAGAACTTTTCGCAGGTGACGAACCCGCCGATCGATTCGTTGCGCGAGTTCCGGGTGATGAGCCTGAAGACCCGGTTCGGGAACCTGAAAAACGTGCTGGACGAATCGTCCGCGCAGACCGAGATCCTGGTGCTTGATTCGCCGTTTGTCGGGAATGCGCAATTCGACCGGATGGTCGAGGCGTTCAACGCGCCCATGGTCGAGATCGACTGCACGTTCGAGCCCGGCCGCGGCTTTGGGACGCTGCGCGAGGGGCTCGACCGTATTCGTGACGCCGCCGAGGACGCGGTGCGGTCCGGTGCGGGGCATATCGTGCTGACCGACCAGGGCGTGAGCGAGAGCCGCGTCGCGATGCCGATGATCCTCGCCACCAGCGCCGTGCATAGCTGGCTGACGCGGCAGGGGCTGCGGACGTTCTGCTCGATCAACGTGCGCTCGTCCGAGTGCATCGATCCGCATTACTTCGCGGTGCTGATCGGCTGCGGCGCGACCACGGTGAACGCCTACCTCGCCGAGGATACGCTGGCCGACCGCATCGCGCGAGGACTGCTGGATTGCTCGCTGACGGAAGCCGTGGCGCGGTACCGCCGGGCGATCGACCAAGGTCTGCTAAAGATCATGTCGAAGATGGGGATCAGCGTGATCTCGAGCTATCGGGGCGGCCTGAACTTCGAGGCGGTGGGGCTGTCGCGCGCCATGTGCGCCGAGTTCTTCCCCGGGATGCACAGCCGCATCAGCGGCATCGGCGTGAACGGCATCCAGATGAAGGCCGAAGAGGTCCACGCGCGGGGCTTCCGCGGCGGGCGCGACGTGCTGCCCATCGGCGGCTTCTACAAGGCACGCCGCACGGGCGAGACCCATGCGTGGGAATCGACGTCGATGCACATGCTGCAGATGGCCTGCAACAAGGGCAGCTTCCAGATGTGGAAGCAGTACTCGGCCAAGATGCAGAGCGCGAAGCCGATCCACCTGCGCGACCTGATGGACTTCAAGCCGCTCGGCGCGCCAGTGCCGCTGGAGGAAGTCGAGTCGATCACCTCGATCCGCAAGCGGTTCGTGACGCCGGGCATGTCGCTTGGCGCCCTGTCGCCCGAGGCGCACCGGACGCTGTCGATCGCGATGAACCGGATCGGCGCCAAGTCGGATTCGGGCGAGGGCGGCGAGTCGCCCGACGATTTCACGCCCGACTCGAACGGCGACAACCGGTCAGCCAAGATCAAGCAGGTCGCCTCGGGGCGCTTCGGCGTCACGGCGGAATACCTGCTGGCGTGCGAAGAGCTTGAGATCAAGGTGGCCCAGGGCGCCAAGCCCGGTGAGGGGGGCCAGCTTCCGGGGATGAAGGTGACGCAGTTGATCGCGAAGCTGCGGCATTCGACGCCCGGCGTGACGCTGATCTCGCCGCCGCCGCACCACGACATCTACTCGATCGAAGACCTGGCGCAGCTGATCTACGACCTCAAGCAGATCAACCCCAAGGCCAAGGTGACGGTGAAGCTGGTCGCGTCGAGCGGCGTCGGCACGATTGCCGCCGGCGTGGCGAAGGCCAAGGCCGACATCATCCTGATCTCGGGGCACAATGGCGGCACGGGTGCCAGCCCTGCCACGTCGATCAAGTATGCGGGCCTGCCGTGGGAGATGGGCCTGACCGAGGCGCACCAGGTTCTGGCGATGAACGACCTGCGCAGCCGCGTGACGCTGCGCACGGATGGCGGCCTGCGCACGGGCCGCGACATCGTCATGGCCGCGATGATGGGCGCCGAGGAGTTCGGGATCGGCACCGCCGCCCTAATCGCCATGGGCTGCATCATGGTCCGCCAGTGCCAGTCGAACACCTGCCCCGTCGGCGTCTGCACGCAGGACGACGCGCTGCGCGAGAAGTTCACGGGCACGGCCGAGAAGGTGGTGAACCTCATCACCTTCTACGCGCAGGAGGTGCGGGAAATCCTCGCCGAGATCGGCGCGCGCAGCCTGCACGAGGTGATCGGCCGGGCGGATCTGCTGTCCCAGGTCAGCCGCGGGTCGGCGCATCTGGACGACCTGGACCTGAACCCGCTTCTGGTCACGGTCGACGAGACGGGGGACATCCGCTACGACCACAACCAGCCGCGCAACGAGCCGGACGAGACGCTGGACGCCGAGATCGTGCGCGACGCGCAGCGGTTCCTGCAGGACGGCGAGAAGATGCAGCTGTCCTACGCGGTGCAGAACACGCATCGCACCGTGGGCACCCGCACGTCGAGCCACATCGTCCAGAAGTTCGGGATGCGCAACAAGCTGCAGCCCGACCACCTGCACATAAAGCTGACCGGCAGCGCGGGTCAGTCGCTGGGGGCCTTTGCCGCTCCGGGCCTCAAGATCGAGGTGTCGGGCGATGCCAACGACTATGTCGGCAAGGGCCTGTCGGGCGGCATCATCGTGGTCCGCCCGCCGATGGTCAGCCCGCTCGACGCGGCGGCGAACACCATCATCGGCAACACCGTGCTTTATGGTGCGACCGACGGCTACCTCTTCGCGGCCGGCCGCGCGGGCGAGCGGTTCGCCGTCCGCAACTCGGGCGCGCGGACGGTGATCGAAGGCTGCGGGTCGAACGGCTGCGAATACATGACCGGCGGCATCGCGGTGATCCTGGGCGAGATCGGCGCCAATTTCGGCGCCGGCATGACCGGCGGCATGGCGTTCCTTTACGACCCCGAGGGACGCGCCGAGGTGCTGATGAACAAGGAGACGCTGGTGACCTGCTCTGTCGGGACGGATCACTACTGCGACCTTCTGAAGGGCCTGATCGAGCGTCACCACGACGAGACCGGATCGCGCCGCGCGGCAAGCCTCTTGCAGAACTGGGAGGTCGAGCTGGGCAAATTCGTCCAGGTCTGCCCGAAGGAAATGCTGGGCAAGCTGGAGCATCCTATCGGGATCGAAGAGGCGGCGATTCCCGCCGAATGATTCCGGCCGAATGAGCAAAAAGGGCGTCCTGCGGCTCCAGCCCCTGACGTCAAGTGTCGAAGCCCGCGGGGACCCTGCGGGCTTCTTCCTTTGTGGTCACGACCGGATACGACTGCACCGATCTTCCTGACACTTCCGGCTTCGGGACCGCTTGCTGTCCGCTGCTTCGCGCCGAGCGCCGGGTGGGACCAGGTCCGAATCCGGTATTGCATGCAATGAACGGACTCCGCTGCGAGGCAAAGAAGCAGAATACGCCGAATAATAGCGACTATCGCATGGCCCGTGCCGCTTCTTGCCATAGACCTTCTCGGCATTTGGGTTCGCCAATCTCTCTACGGCCCGTGCTGGAATCCCACCGGAGATGCGCGCGGCATCTTCAGCTGCACGATCAGCATCCTACCCGCTGTAACGAAGTATCTGCTTGCTGTTTCAGGCCTTGTGGCCTTGACGGTGGCTGCGAAGGAGATTGTGAGACCCCTAGATCGGGATCAGCGGATGCGATCTTGGGTGGTCGCCATGATGGCGCACGCTGGGCTTTGCTTCTTTGTTGCGAGGGGCATCGCGATACCTTGACTGTCTCGCTGCTTTGAGGCGATCCGGAAAACGCCAAGTGAAGCTCGCCCCTTCTATAGCAGATCCCTTTCATGCACGCGGCCCCGTGCGAGGCCGATGCGCATCGCTGGCGTCTTTCCATCGGCGCGCGGCTCCATCCGATTGCTCCTGATCCGATTGCTCCTGACCCGATCGTGGTAGAAGTCGATATGCCGGTAGATGTCGCGGTAGGGGAGGCCAGATCTTC
>NZ_JBELKF010000248.1:0-2634 GCF_042089775.1 Palleronia sp. | reverse complement strand
AGCCGGCGGACGCCAACCGATAGCGGGCGGTCCCGAAGCGTGGCAGGTCGGCGACGACCTGCCGGAACCTGGGCGATCGTCTTGTTTCCGACAGGGAGCGCGGCGAAGGTGCCCGCGAAACAGCGAAAGGCGGATACATGGTCGAGCGTGGCGAGGACGGACGGAGCTGGTTTGCGGGCGACAGCAAGGGCGGTGCGCCGACGCGCTGCGAGCTGTCCGAGGATGGCCTGACGGTCACCCATGGTCGCAACGACTGGGCCGAAAGCTTCGACATCTCCGAACTCGATCGCCGTCTCGCTTTTTATCGCCGGATGCTCGAGACCTATCGGCACCCGAGCTACGCGCAGGACGCAGCCGTTCTCGCGGCCGCCCTCGAGGCCACGCAGACCCGCGCGGCGGCCTGACCACCACCCCCCGGGAACGGGGTTTCGAAAATATCTGCGAAAATCTGTTGACGAGGCGTCGCCGGCCGGGCTACTGATCCCGGGCAACGAATTTTCATTCAGGACGATAGAGCCATGCTCCCCCTCGAAGAACCCAAGGGCATCGTGTAACGCGCAACCTCTGAGTTGTCCGCGACCGATGCCCTGCACCCGCCCTTCACGGCGGGTTTTTTGTTGCCCGAGGCCCGGCCGCGCGCCGCCCTCGACCCCTTCACGGCTCATTCGTCTAAAGGTCAGGACGCACGGTTCTCAACCGTGAAATGCCGGGTTCGAGTCCCGCATGAGCTGCCAGATTTCCCCTACGGCTCCATCGTCTAAACGGTCAGGACGCGCGGTTCTCAACCGCGAAATGCCGGGTTCGAGTCCCGCTGGAGCTGCCAGATCTTCCTCACGGCTCCCTGGTCTAGTGGTCAGGACACGCGACTTTCACTCGCGAGGCGCAGGGTTCGATTCCCGCGGGAGCTGCCAATTCTCCGAAAGGCCCCGCCATGCATGTTACCCGCGTCGCCCCGTCGCCCACCGGCGATTTCCATCTCGGCACCGCCCGCACCGCCTGGTTCAACTGGCTTGCCGCGCGCGCCACCGGAGGCCGCTTCCTGCTGCGGATCGACGACACCGATCAGGCCCGCAACGACCCGCGCGCGGTCGACGTGATCCATGACAGCATGGCCTGGCTCGGCCTTGCGCCCGATGCCGTCTTTCACCAGTCCGGCCGGCTCGACCGCTACAGGGCAGTGGCCGCCGACCTTCTGGCGCAGGGCAGGGCGGTCCACGCCGACAACGGGGCCGTGCTGCTCGAGGACGGCCGCTGCCAGACCTGGCACGACCTCGTGGCAGGCGATCAGCACCCGAACGACGCGGCCCATGCGCTGGCCGCGAACCAAGTGCTGCTGCGCGCGAACGGGATGCCGGTCTTCCACTTCGCCTCCGTGGTCGACGACATCGACATGGGCGTGACGGTGGTGATCCGCGGCGCCGACCACTTCACCAACACCCACCGCCACAGCGCCATCTATCGCGCGCTCGATGCGGCCCTCCCGAGCTTCGCGCATATCGGGCTGATCACGATCGACGGGCGCAAGATGAGCAAGCGCGACCGGGCGGCGAGCCTCATGAGCTACCGCGATGCCGGGATCTGCCCGGACGCCGCGCTGAACTTCGTCCTGCGCATGGGTTGGGGGCCCTCGGTCGACGACAAGAGCACGGCCGTCCTCACCCGCGACAGGGCGCTCGATCTCTTCCTCGATGGCGGGCGGATGCGCGGCAGCCCCTCGGCGTTCGATGCGGCGCGGCTCGCGAGCCTCGACCGGAAGCACAAGGCGCTCGCAAAGCAGGGGCAGGGAACTGACACTCGAAACTAACGGAAATAGTTTTGCGAAAAATGTTGAAATAGATATTCGATCGGCATAGAACTGTAGCAACCTGAAGACGAAAGGTCGCCGCGATGGACAGCCAGACGAAACTGAACGGGATCGAGGGCGCGACCAGCGTCCTGCGCCACCTCGACATTGGTGTCGACCCGCGGCTGCCCAAGGTGCGGCGCGATCTCGCGCCCGGTGCCGCGCTGTGCGTCCCGGCTGGCAAGGCGCTGGCCGTGTGGCAGCGGGGGCGTCCCGTCTACCTGCGCTTCGCGAAGGGCGGCACGGTCCAAGGACCGCTCGCCTATGCCGAGGTGGATCTCGATGGCCGCGTGGAGAGTGATGCCCGCCTCGTCATGGGCCTCGTGAAGTCGCTGGTCGTCACCGTCCTCTCCGCCCTCCTGCTTCGGGGACTGCTCGACGGCGCCGATCTTGCGATCTTCGGCTTTGCCGGTGTGGCCTTCTTCGGCCTCGTTGCCGGGTTCGGCGTAGTGTCGATCCTCTGGCGGCTGGCGTCGCTTGGCCTCCGCCTCCGTGACCGCCAGTCCCTGTCGGGCCTCGCTGCCTGACGACGCAACGTAACAGGCGACTTTGTGATCGGAAAATCGCCTCGTGGATGTGCTGCCCTAATTCCACGAGTTGAACAGCGGAGCGCCCTGATGAACACGCACGTCCTCAAGCCGACCCCCATCAAGCTGATCGAGCGGGTCGAGATCGAACTCAAGAAATGCGAGGACATCCGCGCGCAGCTCGACGTCCTGACGGATGATGGTGCGCGGGGTCAGCACGCGCTACTGCTCGGGCGGCTGGTGTTCTGGGCCTGTATCGCGATC
>NZ_JBELKF010000247.1:0-2642 GCF_042089775.1 Palleronia sp. | reverse complement strand
TGCTGCTCTCATGCTTGCACTCGGTTCATCATTCGGTGTTCCGGTGCCCCTGCTGGCTCAGACTTCGCCTGTCCAGTGTGCAAACTGGCTTTCACCAGAATTCTACGCGGAGGCGTCCGCTCAGGACGTGCGGTTTTGCCTCGATAGCGGCCAGAGGGTTGAGGCGAGAACAGAAGCCGGTGAAACGCCTCTTCATCTGGCGGCAGCGCATGCCCGCCGGCCTGAAGTCGTGCAGGCGCTACTGGCTGCTGGTGCCGATGTAACCCTCACGACCCTAAACGGATACACGCCGTTGCACAGCGCCGCAGCCGACAGCTCCGTTCCTGCCGTTTTGTCACTTCTACTGGTCTGGGATTCAGAGATCGCGGCACTGGTGCCGCCGGACACATGTCGAACACCAATCTGGACTTGCGCTACCACCGCGCTGCATCTCGTCGCAAGTCGGCCGAATGGCGCCCCGGTCATGGCTGCGCTCGTGAGCGGCGGCGCTCCAGTGAACGCCCTCGACGAGAAGCAAAGGACACCACTTCATCGCTCGGCCTCCACCGCAGGTCATCCGGAGGTCGCGCTTCTTCTTCAGGCAAAAGCGGATACCTCGGTGGAAGACGAAGATGGCGAGAGCCCTTTGCATGCCATAGCGCGGCGCATGGATGCTGATCCGGAGGCGGTTCGGGCTCTCTTGGCCGGGGGAGCATCCCCCGACGCATCTGACGATGAGGGGGTCACACCACTAATCTTGGCAGCGGCTTACACCGGATCGCCGATCATCTTCCGCGAACTGCTCGGATCTTCTTCGAAGCCCTGCCACCAAGACAAGCGGGGCAGGTCAGCAATATCTGTGTATGCGTTGAACAAGAAGCTGCAGGCAGACTCAACTTATTGGGACCTCCATGAGCGTTGCTCGAAGTGAAGTCGCGAATGAAGGTTTCTCCAATCAGCCTTCTCCGCGGCGTCATCTCCGCCGGGCGCAATGGAACCATCCTGATATTACTCTTCGCTGTCCTATTGTCGAACATCGCCTCATTTACGATAGCGCCCATCGCGAGTGCCATGCTCGACATCGCAAATCGAATGGCGCTGTCACCGGTAGTGTCGACTGCCACGGAATTGCAGAATGCTAGGATTAGAGCCTCAGAGCTTTACGCGGAAAAACTCAAGATGGAGAGGCAAGTCGAGCGCCTATCTCAGCGCAGGAAAGAAAATGACAGGCGCGAGAAAGACTTGAAAGCGGAGTTAGCGCGCCTGGAAGGCGAGAGAGCTGATGTTATTAAGAAGAACAGTGTGCTGACCGGATCTGTCCAGAAGCTCGAGGGGCAGCTGGCGGATTCCCGAATGACCATCGGCCAGCTGGAGAAGCGCAGACCGCTACCTGACTGGCAGGTCGAAAAACTTGACCGGATCACTGCAAGGATCGGACGCCGTTCTGCTGACAATGCTATGCGCAACATTGCTTCGATCCCACTGGAGAGCGTTCCTATACTTGGTCCTTTAACGATCGTCAGCGTCACCGCGCTCGAGGTCAAGGATGCCTGCCAATCCCTCGAGGACATGGAAGCGCTTCGGATCATGGCAGGCAGGCCGGCATCGGAAACCGACCGGGTGTCGCAGGTATGCTCCCTGATCGTCCACACGCCGGGTCTACCAAACCAACTGACCATTTCACAGTGTCGCGCCCATGCTGAAAACATCCGTGCTGAACTTGGTAGCGAAGCGGCCAAAAATGTTGATGAGCAATGCGATTGCCTCGAACTGCCAGACGGCTGCCCCGCGCCGGCGATAGCTGACGCAGGCGAGCCTGATATCCAGTTGCCTTGAACGGCCCGCGCTGCATTAGCCGTCTCGGCGACTTGACCGAAAAGATAGATACGCGTGCGTTCGGTGGCAGGTCACCGGATGACGGTTTTTCCGGCTACCCTCCGCAAGGTTTTCTACCCGGTGGCAACCTTCTGCCGTTCCGGCAGGAAGAGTAGCGTATGTTCTTTTTCTGACTCGACGCTCTCCAAGTAAGCTCGTCCTGATGCGCCCTGCGCGAACAGTGAGTGCGTCAGGCTTGCGCGTCCGGCAGTCGTGCCGATAGCCTCTTGGAGGCCGCTCATGAGCATCTGGGCCTGAGGCAGGACTGCGCGCCGACGCGCCTGACGCTCATCTGGGGCAGAAGCTTGCGCGATGCGTCTGGCGAGCAGATCCGACGACAATGCGCCGGTCATTTCGAGAAGAGCACTACTCTGCCGCTCAGCTCGCGTCGCGGCGAGTTGGAGTTGCTCTGCAACAAAGAGTGCTCGGTCGCTCGCTTCGTGGCAGAGCCGCACAGCGCTTGCGATAGTCCAGAGAAGATCCAGGTCCTCCTCGACTAGAGCGTTTTGATCCAGCACTTGGCGGAACCGCGCGGCCAGCATAAAGAGGAGTTCGTCGAGTTGAAGCTGAAGGGCTTCGGCAACGTAGGTCGGATCTCGACGCAGGTGTAGAGTGTCGACGTTTTCCAATGCAGCAGCAAGAGAAGCGAGCAGGTCTCGAAGACCATCTTCGCGGCGGTCTGCCGTCACCTTATCGACCCGCTCCTCAAGCCTATCAAGATGTTGGGTGATCGCCGTCAGTCGCTTCATCATCATGGCGAAGCCGACCACCGAGATCCCCAGATTGAC
>NZ_JBELKF010000246.1:0-2650 GCF_042089775.1 Palleronia sp. | reverse complement strand
TTCATCGACATCACTTCGATCCGCCTCTGGCTCCGCCATTTGTCAAGATGACCTAGGGAAGACGTCGAAGTTCACATTCGACGTCATAATGATGCTATCGAAGAAAGCAGGGCGAAGTATGGTCCGATAGCTCGCTTCGATGCGCCGATGACGCCGGAGAAGGCCGCGAACAGTTTGCGCTTCCTGCGCCGCAACGAACTTGATTGGATTTTCTTCCGCCATTGGCGAATCCGTGAGGGGTGGCTCTCGAGTGATCAAGCAGCACGTGAAATGAAGATATTTCACGACCCTCTGATCATACATGTGCGGCGAGCAGTTCTCATTCGACTCCACCCGGGCCTTCCACACGTCGCGGAGTAGCCATTGTGCATCTTTGGAGACCAGCATTCGCTTTCTTTGGTGGATAATGGGGGCCGGCGACGGCGGAACGGACGCCGTCAGCGGTCGCGTACCCGCAGAGCGGAATCCCGCTGGACCGGCAAAGACCGGATCGTCCGCACTCATTGCCGCGGAACACGCAGACAGAAGCGCGCGTTCGAACAGGAACGACGGGCGAAGACGCGTAAGCCCTTGGAAGGAGCGATCATGGCCGACGGCCCCGAACCACGTCCGGAAGACGAAACGGCGCGTGCCGGCACGACCGGCTTGTTGAATGACAGCCTGTCCAACGGTCGCAACCTCCTCCGGGGGGAACTGGACCTGTTCCGGGCCGTGGTTCAAGAAAACGCCAAAAGGGCATTTCTGGCGCTCGTTTTACTGGCGGCGGCGGTGGTCATCCTTCTGGTGGCGCTGAATGTTCTCGCCGCGGCCCTTACTGCCGGGCTGGCAGAGCTGGGACTTGCCGCAGGATGGTCGGCACTGATTGTCGGCGGCGCTCTGATCGCCATTGCGGTGATCGTGGCAGTGAAAGGCAAGAGCGACCTGGAAAGGGTTAGCCTGGCCCCTACGCGAACCGAGAGAAACGTCCGTGACGACGCCGAAATGATCAAGGAGACTACAGATGGCCGATGACACCCGTTCGCCCCGCGAAATCGAGCGCGACTTGGAAAGGGAGCGGCAGGATCTCGAGAGAACGCTCGACGATCTTTCGAACCGCTTTTCCTTCGAAGGCGCGTGGAACTTTCTCGGTCGGCAACTGAGGACCAACAAAGGCAGCTACGGCCGCGACATCACGAAGATGATGGCCGAAAAGCCGCTTGCCGTTGCGCTCACCGCGGTCGGCGTCTCGTGGCTCCTCTTCGGCCCGTCCTCTGTGCCGCGGCACAGGCGCGAGCGTCTCGAGGATGAGCGCTCGTTTGGGCGATACCCTGACGACGAACACGCCGCCGCCCGGAACCGGTCCTTCTTCGAGATCGAGCGTGCTCGGGAACGTCGCGCGCCGGATGGCGATTCCCGGCCCTCTCGTCCCTTCGGTGCTACAGATCGCGTGACCGGAGCCGACGACGGCACCGAAGGGGATCGCGAAGGGCCGTCATACCCCAGCTCCAGCGCGGCGACTGCGACAGGAACAGGCGGTAGCAACGTTCCTGAGACAAGGCCGACGACCTCGGGAAGTACCGCCCCCGTTCCGCCCGACGAACAGGTTCATGAGCCGCTCGTCTCCACGCGTGCAGAGAATCCGGCCTCAACTCCTGCTTCGACGTCCGGGCCCGCCCGCGAGAGGGAGGAGCCTGTGTCCACGCCGGCTGTCATGCCGTCGAGGCCTGGGGACGACGAGGACAAGAGCGACGACGACAAAAAGCTCTGAATTACGGCCCGTAGCCCGACCAACCGCAAGGACGCCGGCTGCCTTCCCAAAGGTGGCCGGCGTTGTCGTTGAAGCACGAGCTATGGGATGGGAGATTGTGCTTCCACTTCCACTGCAGAACAGCGGGAAGATCAGGCTCTGATGCGCTCGCTTTGGCGAACCGCGCGCCAAGCCGGGCAGGGCCCTTGTAGCGCTTCCCGGCGATACCGATCTCGAATGCTCCGGAGTCGTTCAGGTCCGCTGCCACGCCGATCGGGTGGTGGCTGAACTCGTGCAGAAGTCCTGTTTCAGCTGCTTGCCGTAGTGCTCAGAGCCGCCTGTCCTGCCATCACTGCCGCCGGAGTCTTCGTGGTGCATCACAAATTTGGTCAAATATGGAACTGCACGAAGCTCTTTGTCAGAAGGCCGTCATTGCCTCGAGTGCCGCATCCTGTGGCGTGATGCAGCGTCGTCGAGGTGTCGTAGTCATTTTTTGCGCGCATTGACTGCACAGTGCAGAATCCGCCATCGTAGAGTTCGACATCCCGGCTCATCGCGAACAGCTTTTTATAGACGTGCTGAATCATCTCCCTCGGGATTTAGCGTTCGCGGCCAACTTGCTCACGTAGGTCAGGCGCGAGGCGCCCGCGCGGTGCAGCGGAAATGTGGCGCCGGCGCTCGCGGCAAGGTTGCGGGTCCGCAAGTCTCCTAATCACCACCTTTTTTGCGCAGCCAAGGCCGTCGTCGGTCATGGCGCCCGGTGGCGCCCCCTTCTGGTCGAAATCTGCGGCACCTTGGGTGTATTTGCGGATTTGGCGGTCACATCCGTCAAGCCGGTGTAATGTCCCGGAGCCTGAGGGCATGATCAGGCGGCTTTTGTTGTTATGCTGAGAATGGGGTCGATCTCCTCCTTGTCGATCTGAG
>NZ_JBELKF010000245.1:2003-2651 GCF_042089775.1 Palleronia sp. | reverse complement strand
CCCTCCTTGCCGACGCCGAAGACCTGGAAGATCAGCCCGCCTTCGGCGTCGAACGCCTCGACCGACACGGCCGGGCCGCGCTGCGTGGGCTTCGCGACCGCCCAGACCTCGGCCACTTTGTCCAGCCGCAGGTGCAGGTTGAAGCCCGGGTCCATCACGTTCTGCCACGGCCCCATCGGCTTCAGCGACAGGATCGGCCCGGTGTGGATCTGGATGCAGCCCCGGTTGCCGACGAAGATCCTCACCTCGATCCCCGCATCGCGCACGGCATTCAGCATCGCGTCGGCGGCGGTCGGCGCCAGCGGGCGCACGAAGGGCGCGCCGGCCACGCGGTAGGCGCCGAGACGGTTCATCTTCAGCTTGGCGCACAGGCGCAGGAACTGGTGGGTGTCCGTCAGCTTCGCCCATTCCTCGCGCAGGATGTCGGCCTTGTCCTCGCGGACCTTCGCGGCCTCGACCGGCTTGCGCGGCGCGACCTCTTGCCCTGCAGACTGGTCGTCGACCGCAAGGTCGGCCACGATCCGCGCCCAGACGTCGTGGTTGGAGGCCTCGCGCAGGTGGATCTTGTGCACCGCGTCGCCCGCCGCGTCGAAGACCTGCAGCGAGCGACGGCCACCCTCCTCGACCGCGAAGGCGTGCACCCAGTGC
>NZ_JBELKF010000245.1:0-1993 GCF_042089775.1 Palleronia sp. | reverse complement strand
GGAGAACTGCACTCTGCCCTTGCGAGGTCAATCAGGTCGATGTCCTCGGCCAGCGTCATCGCCGCATGTTCGCCGGGATGGTAGTTGCCGTAGGCGCCGACCTTCTCGTGCACGCAGGCCTCGACCCGCGTCAGGGCCATGACCTCGCCCAGAGCCTCGGCGGCGGGGATGATGTCGTCGGGATGCGGGGTGATCCGCGTCGTGCCGGCACCGACGCCGGCGGCGACAAGCTGCGCCTCGGCGATGCCGAGCGCGTGGGCGGCGTCGCGCGCGCGCATCTTCGGGTTCTCGGCCAGATAGGCACGAATATGGTCGGGGGTCACAGCCTGTCGCTGGGTCATGGGCGTCCTCGGATTGGAAAGCGGGTCCGATGGCTGCGCCCGATGTGTTTCGGTGCGTGGCTGTCTCAAATTACTTGACTGTTTTAATCAGAGAAGTTTAACGCTGCAACCCGTTGCGATGCGCTTCATCGCAAATTCACCCGAACCGCCGCGCCAGCCTTCGCAAGCTACGGCCCAATACGCTGCAAGGATGGCGCCATGATCACCCCCCTGTTGCGCGGCACGACCGCGCTCGTCTGCCTGTCGCTGGCCGTGCCGGCCGCCGCGCAAGGCACCGACACCCCCGGCTTTCTCGGCACGCTGATCTTCACCGGCGGCAAGCGCGACCTGAGCTTCGGCACCGCGCTCGCCCGAACCGTCGTGGACGAGGAGGAGATCCAGGACCGGCAGGCCAGCACGGTCGCGCAACTGATCGACTCGGTCCCCGGCGTGACGCTGGTCAACGGCACCACGCCGCAGGGCTCGGGGATCAACATCCGCGGCGTCGGCGCCAACCCGACCTACGGCACCGACCAGAAGATCGCCGTGCAGATCGACGGCGCCAGCGTCGGGTCCGAGGAGCTCTACCGCATCGGCACGCAGCTCTTTACCGATCCGCTGCTCTACAAGGAGGTCGAGGTCCTGCGCGGCACCATCGGCAGCTTCGCCTACGGGTCGGGCATCGTCGGCGGCGTCGTGCTGTTGGAAACCAAGGATGCCAGCGACTTCACCGAAGGCGAGCCTGGCTTCGGCGGGTCGCAGACCTTCGAGTACAGCTCGAACGGCGACGGCTTCGCAAGCTCGACCAACCTGGCCTGGATGCCGGCCGAGGGCGCCGAGTTCCTGCTGAACTACACCCTGCGGGACCAGGACGACCTGACCGCCGGCGACGGCGACACCATCGGCAACAGCGCTTTCCGCACGCCCTCCTACCTGGCCAAGGGCACGTTCACCTTCGGCGACGACGACGAGCATTCGCTGAGCATCAGCCATTCGCGCACCGTGGCCGACGACAAGGACGTGCCCTACGACCAGTTCGACACGTCCGGCGGGACGTTCGGCAACGTCGACCGGCTGACCGACACGGCGCAGACGGCGGTCGAGTACCGCTACAACCCGGCCAGCGACCTGATCGACCTGCGCGCCAACCTGTCCTACTCGGACCCGGTGATCGAGTACGACTACGTACCCGGCTCGTCCCCGCTGGAAGGCACGCCCACCTTCCCGTTCCTGCTGAGCACGGTGAACGCGGACCAGCAGTACGAGACCACAAAGCTGACCGTGACGAACCGGGCGCAGTTCGACACCGGCACCGTGTCGCACGACATGTTGGCGGGCATCGAGGCGCAGCGCCGCGTCCGCGCCGACAATTCCGACGCCGGTGCCCCCGGCGGCACCAACGACCGTTTCGCCCTGTTCCTCATCGACGAGATGTCCATCGGCGCGGTCACGGTCACGCCCGCCCTGCGCTACGAGACCTCGCACATCGAAAGTGAGACCGATCTTGCCGGCGTCCCGGACAGCTACGACAAGGACGGCCTGATGGGCGGGCTGGCCTTGGCCTACGATTTCGGCAACGGCCTGTCGGTCGTCGGCAGCGCCGCCTATACCGAGAACCTGCCGATCATCGACGATCTCGGCACCAACGCGTCGGCGCAGTACCGCGTCACCCC
>NZ_JBELKF010000244.1:0-2660 GCF_042089775.1 Palleronia sp. | reverse complement strand
CCGGCTGATCTTCCGCGAAGATTACGACGGGTATATGTTCGACATCGGGAAGTTCATCTCCCTTGAATTTGAAGACGTTGAATTCGCAGTCGAGAATCCCGTTACTAATGCCGCTGCGCGAACTCGCCATTGGGCTAATTTCCAATCCAGCGGTGGTGGAACGGAGGTATTCTACACGCGATGCCGGTGGGATGGGTTCGGCACGGTCAGCCACATTGCGGACAATGCGAATGCCGACAACTTCCACGAAGTAAACTGCACTTACGAAAACAACTATCACGGCTACGATACGACGATCAGCACGCAGGCGCTGTCGATCAAGTCGGATCAGTGCCAGCTACTTCGCTTTGCTGCTGGTGGCAGCTGGCTTTACACGGGCGGCTCCGGTCAAGTTGAGATCAACACGCCAACGATCATTGGTGACGGGGCGCTGTTCAAGTTCAAGCGATACGCTTCCTACGGGGCCGCCAGCAACTACCTCGCCAAGAACGCGAAGATGGAATGGCATCGCGGACAGAACCCGAGCGCCAACCCGAAGTGGATCGCGCTCGACGCGGCGACGGGACACGCCGTCAACGACTACAAGCCCGCCGCCGAAATCGTATTCGAGCAATGCGTCCTGTCCGGCAATGACGGCGGATCTGACCAGGCTACGCTGAATGCGCTGTCCACGATGGATCTGACGGGGCGGATGCGCGTGACATGGCGTCATGGCCATTACGAGGGCGGCGTAGACTATGAGCGCACGACATGGCTGACCAACCTGCCGCCGTCGAATGGGCGAGACGGCATTGTGTCGTTCCTTGACGCGCGACGTGCACCACCCCCTTCCGCGCTTGTCGAAAGCGGAGGCGGCCTGAACACGGGGGTCAAGAGTCCGACTTGGGTCTATCAGAGGTGCGGCAATGTCTATGACATGACATTCGGCGGCAGCGAGGGCGTGATTCACACCATGCCGATGGTTAATGCTGTATCCCCGCTCACCAATCGCCGCCTTCTGCAGGGCACGTCGCAGGATTTCGAGTTGCCCCTGGGCAAGCCGCAAATCCTGCGCAAGGCGACTGTCGTCTTGTCGCAAGGCGAGGCGTCGGGCGGCGGCGCATCGACATCGGTAGCGGGCACAAAGACATTCAGCATCTACTCGGACGCTGGGTATTCGACGCTCATCGGGCAAGGCACGACGACCGCCACGGCAAACGGCACAGTCGTCGAGATAGGGCTAGACGCAGGCGGTGAGCATTTTGACGGGACGCTGTATCTGCGGACGGAGAACACGCTCTCAGGCGCTGTCTATGGGCGGTGGCTAATCGAGACCCTGCCGCCAATGTAAGCCACCCCGCTCGACGGATCACTCTGGCGAGCGGTTCTCATTTTCGTACGGCGGCGTCAGAACGTCCGCTCAGGCACAGGCGGTAGGGGTGTCCAGTTGGTATGATAGCCCGTCGTTAGGTCTTCTCGATCGACTAGCATGTGTTGAGCCAGTGCTCTCATCGACTCGAAGGGGGTGACGCGGGCGCAGCCTGTATCGATGATCGTTGCGCCGAAGAACGTCGCGGGATCGAAGTCACCCGGCGGGGGGCGAGTACGACCGCCCCGGCTTCGCGGTTTCGAGATCGCCTCAACCGTGCTGAAAAGCCGAACGAACAGGAGTTTAGGGCGAACGTTGCCCCTTGCGCTGGTCTCCGAAGGCCGCGGTCAGGGGGGGGTGGTGGCGTTTCGACTTTTGCGACTCGGCTGGCCTTGTGAGGAGATCCGCGCGACCTGTCAAGACAGCCCTACCAATCCTAACCCTCCCAATAATCTAAGTAGGAGCCTCGTGTGCCCGATAGTTTTGCATGCCTGCGCAAGGCCCCGACATGACCATCCTCGACGAAATCTCGCGCCTTCTCGGCGCCGCGCCCGAGCATGTCTCGGCCCTCATCGTCTCCGGCGCCGGCGGGGCCCTCGTGCGGGCCCTGTCGCTGCCCGAGGAGAGTTGGACGCGCCGCGCACTGCACGGCGTCATCGGCGCGCTCTCGGCCATCTTCCTCGGCGGCGTGGTCGGGCACCTGATCGACTCGCTCACCGGCGCGGGCATTTCTGCCTACCTTGCCGCGGGCTTCCTGATGGGTGAGGGCGGCATCGCAGCCGTGCATGCGCTCCGGCGCCGCCTGCTGCCGCCGGGAGGCAAGGACAATGGCTGACCTCATGCTCATCGCGCACACGCTGTCTTCGGGCGCGCTCGTCGTCGTCTGCTGGTGGCTCGTTCACCAGAACGCTTTGGTATTGCGCCCGCCCGGCCTGGTCATTGCCGCCGGCTTTGCCTGGGTCAGCCTCACGGTGCTGGTCACCGCCTTCCTGCGCCTCGGGGATGAGGCGCGCGACATCTGGATCATTGCCTCGAAGGTCGGCCTGACCTTCACCTTCTGCGCCGTGTCCTGGCGCCGGCACATGTGGCGCCGGCTTCGCACGCGGGCCGCCGCGCGTCGGCAGCGCCGCAAGGGCTGACCCCTTCGGCATCACCAACCACCGGCCCCGCCAGCGGGGTTTCTTCGCATGGGGGATCACCATGAAGATCAGCGACCGTGGCCTGCTCGAGATCGCCGAGCACGAGGGTATCGTGCCCGCGCCCTACTATGACAGCGTAGGCGTCCTGACCTACGGCATCGGCCACACTAAGA
>NZ_JBELKF010000011.1:0-65631 GCF_042089775.1 Palleronia sp. | reverse complement strand
CCCTCAATGCCTGGCTGACCGATACGCTGAACCGGGGTTACTGACCCCCGCATCAGCGGTGGTCGGACCCCGCGCGGCTTGCAATTCCTTGGCCAAACCGTCGAAATACGTCATCTGAATTTAGGAAGGCGCCATGCAAGACACGTCGACCGCGAGCGATACGCTCGAGCTGAGCATCGGAGGCTATCCGATCTCGATGGTGCTGACCGACCCGAACCTTCCGGACAACCCGGTCGTCTTCGTCAACGAGGCGTATGAACGGCTCACGCTATATCCTTCATCCGAGGTCATCGGACAGAACTGCCGGTTCATGCAGTGCGAGGGCACCGACCCCGGAACGGTGCGCGAGCTGAGCGAAGCGATCGCCGCGGAACGCGAGGTGAGCGTCGAGATCCTGAACCGCAAGGCCGACGACACGACCTTCTGGAACCGTCTCGTCATCACGCCGCTGCGCAGCGACACCGGCCAGACGCGCGTGTTCCTGGGCATCCTGACCGAGATCGAGGACCCCGACACCCGCGACGCCGCCGACATCATCGGGGATGACAGCCGCGAGATGCTGCGCGAGTTGCAGCACCGGATCAAGAACCACCTCGCGATGGTCGTCAGCCTGATCCGGCTGCAGTCGCGGCGCGAGGTAACCAAGGAGTCGTTCGAGGCGCTGAGCCACCGTATCCAGAGCCTCGCCCTGCTCTACGAAGAGCTGTCGCCGCAAGGCTCGGCCCAGTCCGGTGCGAGCACGCTGCGCGGGGGCGCCTATATCAGCCGCGTCGCCACGACGATCGGGGGACTCGAGGGGCGCCCGTCGATCAGGCTGAACGTGCATTGCGACGAGGTCGAGCTGAGCGTGGATGCCGGCGCGCGCCTTGGCATGATCCTGACCGAGTTCATCACCAACGCCTTCGAGCACGCGTTCGACGGGCGCGATTCGGGGCTGGTCGAGGTCCGCCTGACCCGGACCTCCGGCGACATGGTGCGCCTGCAGGTCGAGGATGACGGGATCGGCCTGCCCGAAGGGTCGAACTGGCCCGACAACGCGCCCAGTCTGGCGAACCGGGTCGCCGAGGCCGCGGAGGGCGACGAGCCTCTCGACACGCGGGGCAGCAAGCGCAAGTCCGGCTCGGGCGGCAGCATCGTGCGCACGATGGTCAAGACGCTGGGCGGCGACCTGCAGGTGTCGAGCTCGCCCAACGGGACCATCGTGACTGTGGATTTCCGTGCCGACGCGAGCGGTGGAAACTAGAGGCCGATCTCGCGCGGGGGCTTCACCCTGAGGCGGAATTCGCGCAGCAGCGTGTCCACGTCGGTGCCACTGTCCCTGGCCAGGGCGCGCAGGCCGAAATAGACGCGCGCCATCTCCTGATAGTAGCTGGTGAAGGCGTAGTTCGTCGCCGCACCCGCCGCCGCACCGATGACCGGGACGGCCTGCGCGGCCAGCTTCTGGCCCAGCACGGTCGCAAGGCGCGGCGCGACTCGCGCGATTACGCCGTGGACTGCCGGCCCCGACAGCGCGATGCGCGTGGCGAGGAAGGCCATGTCGGTGCCGTCATCGCGGGACAGCGGGCCGGCGGCGGCGAAAACCTGGATGCACTGCGCCCGCACGACCGGGTCGTCCACTTCGAAGCCAAGGTCGTCCGCGATCCCCTGGATCGCGCGCAAAAGCACCGTCGTCGTCACCGGAAGTTCGGCCAGCGCGGTGGACAGCCCTCCTGCCCCGCCGACCGCGCCCATCGCGGTGGTCGCGACAGTGTTCAGCCAGTCGGGCCGGTCGGCGACTCGCCCACGCGAGAACTGCGCGGCGTTGAACGCGGTTTCCAGCGCGCGGCGCGTCGCCCGGTCCAGCCCCTCGCGGACGGACATGGGCAGGCGACCCAGCAGATCCTCGGTCTGGCCACCGATGAGGCTGAGGACCTGCATCCCGACGCCATCGGCGGTGCGGAAGCGGCGGGCCAGCTTGTCCAGCTCGGCGGCGGTCTCGGGCGACATCTCGTCGTATTCGGCGGGTGTGGTGCTCATGCCCGCATAGATGTGGCGCCGACCGCATCTTTCCAAGACGTCACGGGTCCCGATATCCCGGTCCATGCGGCGGGAACCAGCTCCAGCCCCAGAACGCGGTCGGGATTTGTGGGCGGCGGCATTTCAACCCCGTCGAGCCGTTCGAACCCGAACCGCCGGTAATAGGGCGCGTCGCCGACCAGCATGACCCGCGCATGGCCCAGCCCCGCGGCGCGGCCAAGGCTCGACTGGATCAGAAGCGCCCCGAGCCCCTCGCCCTGCCGCGTCGGGTGGACCGCGACGGGACCCAGCAGCAGCGTCGGGGCGCCGCCCACGCGGACAGGCCAATAGCGGATCGCGCCGCCGACGATGCCGCTTTCGTCGCGCGACACGAGGCACAGGGGCGTCACGGGCTTCACCCCGTCGCGCAATCGGTACGATGACAGAAGCTCGCGCCCGGGCGCGAAGCTGAGGTCGTAGAGGGTTTCGACCTCCCACCGATCATCCGGCCGCTCGATCTTGAGCATCCGCGCTTCCCCCAATGACTGGCGCGCCGCGTAGCACGACGCTAGACCCTCGGCAAACCGAAGGAGTTCCCATGTTCTACCGCCCCGAGGACGGCCACGGCCTGCCGCACAACCCGTTCAACGCCATCGTCTCGCCCCGGCCCATCGGCTGGATCTCGACCCGGGGCGCGGACGGGTCCGAGAACCTCGCGCCCTATTCCTTCTTCAACGCGGTCGCCTACACGCCGCCGCAGGTGGTGTTTGCCTCGACCTCGGCCAAGCCCGACCGGGGCGACACGAAGGACACTGTGGCCAACATCCGCGAGACGGGCGTGTTTTGCTGCAACGTGGTGTCGTCAGCGCTGAAGGATGCGATGAACCAGAGTTCGGGGCCGTGGGGGCGCGAGACGGACGAGTTCGCCCATACGGGGCTGGAGCGTGCCGAGTGCGAGACCATCGCCTGCCCGCGCGTGGTCGCGGCGCCGGCGAACCTGGAATGCCGGATGACGCAGATCATCCAGATCGAGGGCGCGAACAACTTCCTCGTGCTCGGCACCGTGACCGGCGTCCATATCCGCAAGGATGCGCTGAAGGATGGCCGGTTCGACGTGGTGTCGTTCCGGCCGGTCTCGCGCCTTGGCTATCGCGACTATGCCGAAGTGACCGAGGTCTTCGAGATGCCGCGGCCGGGCGAGTAGCCTGAGGGGCGGCGCCGGAATGCCAGCGCCGCCCGTTCCAATCAGAGCGTGATGCGGTAGCGGAAGAAGCCCTCTTCGGCCTCGCCCAGCGGTTCGATGTTCACGCCTTCGACCTGGTCGGCATAGCGCACGCCAAGGGGGCCGGTGTCGAACAGGACGGTCGTGCCCTCGAGCGGGGCGAAGGTCCAGTTGGCGTCGGCGGACGGCGTGACCGTGCCCTGGTCCACGATGTAGCGCACGATCACGTCGCGGTTGGTGTCGGGCGCCTCGAACACGGTCGTCGAGCCATCGGCGCCGGGGAAGTGGCCGCCGCCGCCCGCGCGATAGTTGTTGGTGGCGACGATGAACTCCTGGTCCTCGTCGATCGGTGCGCCCGCGAACATCAGGTTCTTGATGCGGTTCGCGTCCGGGTTCACCACCTCGCCCTCGGCGCCGTATTTCGCGGGTTCGCTGAGGTCGATCTGGTATTCGACCCCGTCGATCACGTCGAAATTGTAGGACGGGAAGTCAGGGTTCAGAAGCTTCTGATCCTTCTCGCCCGGCGTGATCCGGTTGAACATGCCCGCGCTGCGCTCGAGCCATTCGCGCACGGTCGCGCCGTCGATCCTCACCGCGCGGACCGTGTTCGGGTAGAGATACAGGTCTGCCACGTTCTTGATCGCGATGTCGCCGGGTTCGACGTCGGTGTAGTAGTCGGGGCCGCCCCGGCCGCCGGCCTTGAAGGGTGCCGCGGCGGACAGGATCGGCAGGCCCTCATGCTCGGTGCCGGCCATCATCTGCTCGATATACCAGCGCTGCGCGTTCGACACGATCTGCACCGAAGGATCGTCGGCCACCAGCGCGAAGTAGCTGTGTAGCGGCGCGTCCGTCTTGCCCACGGCGCGGCGCACGTAGTCGAGCGTCGCCTCGTGCTCTTCCTCGGTCGCGTCGAGCACGGCCGGAACGCTTCCGACCGTCGGCTCGATCGAGCGATCCTCGCCGCGCAGGTAGATCGGGCGCGCCTCGACCTCGGCGCTCGCCACGGTCCAGCCGGTATCGGTGCGTTCCAGCATCAGGTCGATCAGGCCCATATGCGAGCCCCAGAAGCCTGCCATCACCGCCGGCTTGCCGTGGATCGTGCCGGCCTCGGCATCCACGCCCTCGGCGCCTTCGTAATCGGGACCGGGGAAGACGCGGTGGTGGTGGCCGGTCATCAGAACGTCGATGCCATCAACGGCCGCCAGCGGAACCGAGGCATTTTCCATCATCGGCTCATGCTCGGCCGGACCGATGCCCGAGTGGCTGAGCGCCACGATGATGTCGGCGCCCTCGGCCTTCATCTGCGGGACGTAGGCCTTCGCCGTCTCGACGATGTCGCGGACCTCGACCTTGCCTTCAAGGTGACTGCGGTCCCACTGCAGGATCTGCGGCGGCACGAAGCCGATCAGGCCGACGCGGATCGGGTGCGTTTCGCCCGCGCCGTCGGTGACCATCGTGTCGAGGATGATGTAGGGCGGCACAAGCGTCTCGTCCTGCGTCGGGTTCTGGCCCAGCCTGGTCGCCACGTTCGCCGAGACGACGGGGAAGTTCGCGCCCGCGACGGCTGCCAGCAGGAACGGCAGGCCGTAGTTGAATTCGTGGTTGCCCAGCGTCGAAGCGTCGTAGCCGAGCGTGTTCATCGCCTCGATGACCGGGTGCATCTGGCCATCTTCCATGCCGCGCTCGTAGGCGACCCAGTCGCCCATCGGATTGCCCTGCAGGAAGTCACCGTTGTCCAGGAGCAGTGCGTTCGTCGCTTCGGACCGCACACCTTCGATCAGCGACGCGGTGCGCGCGAGGCCCAGCGTGTCGACCGCCTCGTCGGCATAGTAGTCGTAGGGCCAGACATGGACGTGGATGTCGGTCGTCTCCATCAGGCGCAGGTGCGCCTGGTTGGCCTGCGCGCGGAGCGAGAACGGGTGCAAGGCAGCGGCCGCCCCCGAGGCGGCAAGGAACGAACGTCGGGACAGGCGGATGGTCATGCTGGAACTCCTCTCAAGCGCGGACGCTTCCTAAGGTGCCACCCATGACATCCCGATGACAGAGGGAAACGGAGATCCCATGAAAGCCATATGCTGCGTCGCCCCCGGCGGCCTCGATCAGCTGACACAATCCGACATCCCGGACGCCCCCGATCCCGGACCGGGCGAGATCCGCGTGCGCCTGCGTGCCTCATCCCTGAACTTCCACGACTACGGCGTCGCCGCGGGTCTGATGCCCACAGAGGACGGTCGCATTCCGCTGGCCGACGGCGCCGGAGAGGTCGAGGCGGCGGGCGACGGCGCGCCGTTCGCCGTCGGCGACCGGGTCGTGTCGACCTTCTTCCCCGACTGGGCCGACGGGCCACCGCCGATCGCGGACTTCTCGACCACGCCCGGCGACGGCGTCGACGGCTATGCGCGTGAATACGTCACCCGTCCCGCGCGCTACTTCACGAAGGCGCCTGAGGGATGGTCCCACGAAGAGGCCGCGACGATCACCACAGCCGGTCTGACCGCGTGGCGCGCGCTGGTGGTCGATGGCGGGCTGAAGGCGGGCGACGACGTGCTGGTGCTGGGCACCGGCGGCGTGTCGATCTACGCGCTGCAGATCGCGCGGGCCATGGGCGCGCGGGTCTTCGCGACGTCTTCGTCCGACGAGAAGCGCGCGCGGTTGGAAGAGATGGGCGCCACCGCCACCGTCAACTACAAGGAGACGGAAGACTGGGGCGCCGAGATCGCGCGTCTTTCCGGCGGGGGCGTGGATCATGTGATCGAGGTCGGCGGCCCGGTGACGCTGGCGCAGTCGATCCAGGCCTGCCGCATCGGCGGCCACATGGCGCTCATCGGCGTGCTCACCGGGCGGTCGGGCGAGATCCCGACCGCGGCCATGATGGCCAAGCACCAGCGCCTGCAGGGGCTGATCGTCGGCTCGCACGCGATGCAGAACGACATGGTCCGCGGCATGGAGACGACGGGCATCCGCCCCGTGATCGACCGGACCTTTGCGCTGGCCGAGCTGGCGGACGCGTTCCGCCACGAGGAGTCGGGCCAGCACTTCGGCAAGATCGGCGTCACGATCTGACGCACCCGCCGGACCCCGCGAAGGGGTCCGGCAATTCGCTCTTTTCCTTTGGCCGTGCCCCCGCCATCTTCCGGCCTGACCGGACAGGGGGCAGAAATGGGCAGAATCGCGATCATCGGCGGATCGGGCATCTACGACATGGAGGGGCTCGAGGATGCCCGCTGGCAGACGATCGAGACTCCGTGGGGCGACCCGTCGGACAAGATCCTGACCGGGCGGCTCGGCCAGACCGAGATGGCGTTCCTGCCCCGCCACGGGCGCGGGCATGTCCATTCGCCCACCACCGTGCCTTACCGGGCGAATATCGACGCGCTGAAGCGGCTCGGTGTGACGGACGTGATCTCGATCTCGGCCTGCGGGTCGTTCCGGGACGAGATGGCGCCCGGCGACTTCGTGCTGGTGGACCAGTTCATCGACCGCACCTTCGCGCGCGAAAAGTCGTTCTTCGGCACCGGCTGCGTCGCACACGTCTCTGTCGCGCATCCCGTCTGCGATCGCCTGCGCAAGGCTGCGAAGACGGCGGCGGCCGAGGCGGAGATCGGCCTGCATGACGGCGGCACGTACCTGTGCATGGAAGGGCCGCAATTCTCGACCATGGCCGAATCCAGGCTCTACCGCGACGTCTGGAACTGCGACGTGATCGGGATGACCAACATGCCCGAGGCCAAGCTCGCCCGCGAGGCCGAGCTCTGCTACGCCTCGATCGCCATGATCACCGACTACGACAGCTGGCATCCCGGCCACGGCTCGGTCGACATCACCGACATCATCGCGACCCTCAAGGGCAACGCCGAAAAGGCGCGCGCGCTGGTCCGGGCCCTTGCGGCGGCGCTGGAAGGCGGCCATCCCGACTGCCCGCATGGATGCGACCGCGCGCTCGACCATGCGATCATGACGCGGCCCGAAGAGCGCGACCCCGACGTGGTGGCCCGGCTCGACGCGGTGGCGGGGCGCTTGCTTGGCCTCTAGCGCTTGGCGCGGGGCGGACCATGCGCTAGGTCCGCCCCGCAACTGCCCGCCCGGAGACACGAGATGAGCCAGCAGAAGAAGACCGTCCGCGACTACATCCGGACGATCCCGGATTTCCCGCAGCCCGGCATCATGTTCCGGGACGTGACGACGCTGTTCGCGGACCCGCGGGGCTTTCGCATCTGCATCGACCAGCTGCTCGACCCGTTTGCCGACCAGCGCTTCGACAAGGTGGCGGCGCTGGAATCGCGCGGCTTCATCATGGGCGGGGCGATTGCACACCAGTTGAACGTGGGCTTCGTGCCGATCCGCAAGAAGGGCAAGCTGCCCGGTTCCACGATCAGCGAGGAATACGTGCTGGAATACGGCTCGGCCACGATGGAGGTGCACGACGACGCCTTCAAGCCGGGCGAGCGGGTGCTGCTGGTCGATGACCTGCTGGCGACCGGCGGCACCGCAGGGGCCGGCGTGAAGCTGTGCGAGCGGCTGGGTGCCAAGATCGTCGGCTGCGCCTTCATCATCGACCTTCCCGACCTCGGCGGGCGCAAGCGGCTGGAGGACATGGGCCTTCGGGTCGAGTCGCTTTGCTCTTTCGAGGGCGAGTGACCCCATGCTGATCGGCCTTCTGCAGTGCGGGGCGACGCCCGAGGCGCTTTCGGCGAAGTTCGGCGATTATCCACAGCTTTATGCACAGCTTCTGGGCCCCGGTTTCGAGTGGCGCGTGTTCCGCGTGTTCGAGGGCGACGTGCCCGACAATTCTGACCTCTGCGACGGCTGGCTGGTCTCGGGCTCGCGCCACGGCGCGTATGAGGGGCACGACTGGATCGAGCCCCTGGAGCGGCTGATCCGCGCCATCCACGGGCGGCGCCCGCTGGTCGGGATCTGCTTCGGCCACCAGATCATCGCGCAGGCCATGGGCGGCCAGGTCGAGAAGTTCGGCGGCGGCTGGTCGGTCGGCCGCCGCGCCTATGACTGGCAGGGCGAGACGGTCCATCTGAACGCCTGGCACCAGGACCAGGTGATCGAGCCCCCGGCGGGGTTCGACACGATCCTGACGAACGACTTCACCACGCATGCCGGCCTGTCCTGCGGAAAAACACTGACGATTCAACCGCATCCCGAGTTCGGTGCCGGCTTCATCGGCGGGCTGATCGAGCAGGTCGGTCGTGGGCGGGTGGACGACGACCTGCTGCAAGAAGCCGAAGCCGGACTGAGCGAACCGACCGACAACGCGATGACGGGCGAACGCCTTGCCGCCTTCTTCCGGGAGAACGCGCCATGAGCGATTGGCTCGACCAGGCACCCGAAGCGGTGCGCCTCTACCTTGACGGACAGCGCCCGGAAGAGATCGAGTGCATCGTATCGGACCTGCCCGGCATCGCACGCGGCAAGGCGATGCCGGCGGGCAAGTTCGCCCGGCAATCGCGGTTCTTCCTGCCGCGCACGATCTTCCACCAGACGATCACCGGCGGCTGGGCCACCGTCCCCGTTCCCGAGGACGCAACCGAGCCCGACATGATCCTGACGCCGGATTATTCCACAGCCACGGCCGCGCCGTGGACGGCGGACCGGACGCTTCAGGTGATCCACGACATGGAGCTGCAACAGGGCGGCCCGGTTCCCGCCGCCCCCCGTAATGTGCTGAAGCGCGTCGTCGCCGCCTATGCCGACCGCGGCCTGACCCCCGTGGTAGCGCCCGAGATGGAGTTCTACCTCGTCGCCCGCAACACCGACCCCGGGCAAGCGATCGAGCCGATGATCGGCCGCACGGGGCGCGCAGCGGCGGCGCGGCAGGCGTACTCGCTATCGGCCGTGGACGAGTACGGCGGCGTGATCGACGACATCTACGACTTTGCCGAGGCGCAAGGCTACGAGATTGACGGCATCACGCAGGAGGGCGGCGCCGGGCAACTCGAGATCAACCTGCGTCACGGCGACCCGATCAAGCTCGCCGACGAGGTCTTCTTCTTCAAGCGGCTGATCCGCGAGGCTGCGTTGCGCCACGGCTGCTTTGCGACCTTCATGGCCAAGCCGATCGAGAACGAGCCGGGCTCGTCCATGCATATCCACCACTCGGTGCTGGACGGAAACGGCCGCAACATCTTCTCGGGCCCCGACGATGAAGAGACGGACGCCTTCCGCCACTTCATCGGCGGGTTGCAGCACCACCTGCCCTCGGCCACGGCGCTGCTGGCGCCCTACGTCAACAGCTACCGCCGCTATGTGAAGGAGTTCGCCGCCCCGGTGAACCTGGAGTGGGGCCGCGACAACCGGACGGCGGGCCTGCGCATTCCGGTGGCCGAGCCGCAGGCGCGGCGGGTCGAAAACCGCATCGCCGGGATGGACTGCAACCCCTACCTTGGCATCGCGGCGTCGCTGGCCTGCGGCCTTCTGGGGATGGACGAGCAGCGCGCCCCCGGCCCCGAATGCAAGGGCGACGCCTACAACAGCGACGAGGGCGTGCCGCGGGGGCTGTTCGATGCACTCGAACTGTTCGACGATGCACATGTCCTGCACGAGTTGCTGAGCCCGGACTTCGCGCAGGTCTATTCCGTGGTCAAACGCACGGAATACGACGAATATCTGCAGGTTATCTCTCCTTGGGAGCGCGAGCACCTGCTCATCAACGTCTAGGGCTTGCGCTCCACGCATGGCTGCCATGCCGGGGCCCGTCATTGACGCATAGCGAAAATGGGTGAAGTGGGGACGATCCACCCCGAGAAGGAACCGCGATGACCGTGGCCAGCAACTCCGACACGCCTACGGGCCCTGCCCTGTCCTATGTCGAATTCGTCGCCATGATCGCGTTCCTCATGGCGCTGAACGCGGCGGCGATCGACATCCTTGTGCCGGCCCTGACGACGATCGGTGAGAGCTACGGCATTGGCGATTCGAACGCGCGGCAGTTCGTGATCACCTCCTATGTGCTGGGCTTCGGTGCGGCGCAGGTCGTCTACGGACCGCTGGTGGACCGGTTCGGACGAAGGCCAATCCTGATCGCAGGCCTACTCATCTACATGATCGGCGCGTTCGGATCGGTCTGGGCGCCGAGCTACAATGCACTCCTGGCCATGCGCCTGGTTCAAGGCATCGGCGCGGCGTCGACCCGCGTGGTGGCGACGGCGCTGGTGCGCGACCGGTTCGAGGGCGCGCGAATGGCCAGCGTGATGTCGCTGGTCATGATGGTCTTCATGATCATGCCGATCGTCGCCCCCAACATCGGTGCTCTGGTCCTCGCCTTCGGGGACTGGCATGAACTTGGCATCGTGATGGCCCTGTTCGGGGTGGTGGCGCTCGTCTGGACAGCGATCCGACTGCCCGAGACGCTCGACCCCGCAGACCGTCGGCCGCTGACAGGCAAGGGCGTGGCCGAGGCGTTCCGCATCGTGGTGTCGAACCGGATGGCCGCAAGCTATACCGCCGCGATGGCCGCCTTCTTCGGCGTGCTCTTCGCCTTCATCAACCAGGCCGAGCAGATCTACACGCGCACCTACGGCCTGGGGGAGAGCTTCACCCTGTATTTCTCGCTCGTGGCTGGCTTCATGGCAGCGTCGAGCTTCGCCAACTCGCGGCTGACCCGCCGCTTCGGCGTCCGGCGCCTGTCGCAGACGGCGCTGGTGGCCTTCATAATCCTTGGAGGAATCCATCTCGGGCTGGCGATCGCCTTTGGCGGCGCGACGCCATTTCCGCTGTTCATGGTGATGTTCATCATGACGATGTGCTGCTTCGGCTTCGTCCCGCCGAACCTGAACGCGCTGGCCATGCAGCCGATGGGCCATGTCGCCGGCGTCGCCTCGGCGGTCTTGGGATGCGCGCAGACCTTGGGCGGCGGCATTCTGGGTGGCGCGGTGGCCTACCTCTACGACGGGACACTCGTGCCGCTGCTGAGCGGCTTCCTCGGCCTATCGATCCTCGCGCTGGCCCTCGTCGCCGTGGCCGAGCGCGGGCGGTTGTTCCGGGACGATTAACCGTTCATCTTGCTGAGGACGGCCTGCATCTCGGCCAGCTGGCGGCGGATCTCATCAAGTTCCGCCTCCTTCTTTTCGACCTCCTTCACGGGCACCGTCGACCCCGCCTCGGACGCGGTCGAACCCGCTGCGGCCGACCAACCGCCGGTCATCGCCTTCAGGAACGCCTCTTGCTGCTTCTGCATGGCGCCGAAAGCCGGCACGGCGGCCATCGGGCCCATCATGTTGGCCTGCCCCTTGCGCAGCATGTCAAACGACATCTGCAGGAACTGGGGCACGACCGAGTTGGCCTGCGTGGTGTAGGAGCGGACGAGATCCGTCAGCACCTCGATCGGCAGGACGCTTTCACCCTTCGATTCGTGCTCGGCCACGATCTGCAAAAGATACTGACGGGTCAGGTCGTCGCCCGACTTCAGATCGATCACCTTGATGTCCCGGCCGTCGCGGATGAACCCGGCGATGTCCTCGAGCGTGACATAGTCACTGGTCTCGGTGTTGTAGAGCCTGCGGCTCGCGTAGCGCTTGATCAGAAGCGGTTTTTGATCTTGCGGCATGGCGTTGCCTCCCATGCGTCTCGTGTCTCACGGTTGAGCGTATGCGCGTGAATTACAAAAAGAAAGGGCGGACCGAAGTCCGCCCTGCCTCACGCCGCCGGGGAGGGATACGCGACGTTTTTCGAGTAGTTCACTTGGCCGGGGCCGGGGTCTTGCGCGCGGTGGCGCTTGCTTCGCCGGTGGCCTTCTTGGCGGCGTTGGTCAGGTCCTCGGACACGTCCTTGCCGGCGGCGAGCATCAGCTCGACCGTTTCCATCTGCACCTTCTTCGCGACTTCGGCGAACATCGCCATCGTCTCGGCGGTCATCTCGGCCTGAGCCGAGGCGAAGTCGGTCAGCGCCTTGCCGTAATCGGCCGGCTCGTCACGGACGACCGTGGCCGAGTTCATGCGCTTCAGGGTGTCCTGGGTCCACTTGGCCGAAATCTCGGTCGACTTCTCGGCGGCTTCGATCGCGACCTTCGACATCTTCTCGCCGAAGCTGGCGTAGGACCTGAATGCGTCCTGGTAGGCCGACATGTCGGAGGGAACCGATGCCATCATCTCTTGCATCATCTTGGTGTAGTCGGTGGTTGTCTTGGTCGCCATTATCTATCGCTCCAATGAATTCTTCAGTCAGTGCGGTACGGGTGGGCGTTGGGTCGCCCCTGTTGTGTTGTAACACAAATATGGCGCTGCAGTGCGGCATTGCAAGCGCGATTTCTGCGCTGCGGCAAAAAAAGTTCCGTTGGGGCAACTTGCCCTCAGAGGCAGTTTCACCCGCTTGATGCCGAATCATGCAGCAGGATGCCTGCGCTGCGGGCGCCAACAGACCGCCCCCGGGCGCGTCATGTTTGCGCCCGCAGCATGGCAGTCAGAGCTTGGGAACCTCTGTCACATAGGTACCGGGGGCGTCGCAGAGGCCGTTTTCCGGCTGGCGCGCCGCAACCATGCGACCCGAGCGCTTCGCCAGCCATTCGCCCCAGCGCATCCACCAGGTGCCGGCGTGGAACTCGGCCGCGGCCTGCCATTCTTCGGGCGTGCCGTCCCATTTGCCGTTCGTGTAGTGGCCGTACTTCTTCTTGGACGGCGCGTTCACGATGCCCGCGATGTGCCCTGATTCAGACAACAGGAAAGTCTTGGATCGCGCGCCCATCTTCTGGATCCCGCGATACGAGCTTTTCCAGGCGGCGATGTGATCGGTTTCGCATGCGACGGCGATCAGCGGCACCTTCACATCCTTGAGCGTCACCGTCTCGCCCAGCACCTCGAACCCGTCGGTGGCCAGCTTGTTCTCCTGGCATAGGCCGCGCAGGTACTCGATCGCCATGTCGCGCGGCAGGTTTGTGCCATCCCCGTTCCAGAACAGCAGGTCGAAAGCGGGCGGCGTCTCGCCCATCATGTAGCTGCGGATCGCGGGGCGGTAGATCAGGTCGTTCGACCGCAAGAACGAAAAGGTGCGGCTCATGTAGAAGCTGTCGAGGTAACCCTTGCGCGTCACCTCTTCCTCGATCCCGTCCACGAAGTCGTTGTCGAGGAAGACGCCCACCTCGCCCTGGTCCGAAAAGTCAGTCAACGTCGTGAAGAAGGTCGCGGACTTCACGCTCTTGTCGCCGCGCTTGGACATCAATCCCAGCGTCAGCGCCAGCGTCGTCCCCGCGATGCAGTAGCCGACTGCGTTGACCTGCTCTTCGCGGGTGATCGACTTTACCTGGTCTATCGCCTCGAGAAACCCTTCGGAGACGTATTCGTCCATGCCGACCTCGGCATAGTCCGGACCGGGGTTCTTCCAGCTGACGACGAAGAGGGTGAAGCCCTGGCTGACGATCCAGCGGATCAAGCTGTTCTGCTCGCGCAGGTCCAGGATGTAGAACTTGTTGATCCAGGGCGGAAAGATGACGAGCGGGGTCTTGTGGACCTGCTCGGTCGTCGGCGCGTACTGGATCAGCTCGAACAGGCGGTTGCTGTAGACCACCTTCCCCGGCGCGGTGGCGAGGTCCACGCCTACGGTGAAGGCATCGGGATCTGCCAGCGTAACGACAAGCTCGCCCCCATTGCGCTCTAGGTCGCGCACGAGGTTCTCGAGCCCGTCGACAAGGCTCTTTCCCTCGGTTTCGATCGCGCGCGAAAGCGCCTCGGGGTTGGTCCCGAGGAAGTTCGTCGGGCTCATCATGTCGACGATCTGCTGGCTGAAGAAGTCGAGCCGTTTCTTGTCGCGCTCGGCCAGCCCCTCGACCGAGGCGACGGCATTGCGCACCAGTTCGGCGTTCATCAGGTATTGCTGCTTGAGGTAGTTGAACATCGGATGACGTTCCCACACCTCGTCGGTGAAGCGCGTGTCCGACCCCGTCTCGTCCGGCGGCGGAGAGAAATCACCGTGCATGAGCCGCGACTGCGCCTCGACATAGTGGGTCAGCGTCTTGCCCCAGTAGTCGACCTGCGCCTGCATGATCTTGGCGGGGTTCTCCATCATCTCGCGCATGAAGGCGAGGCCGGCCTTGGCATAAAGCTCTTGCGCGGGACCTTGCAGCGATGCGGGGACCTGCCGCTTGTTCGCCATGACCGCCGCCAGCCGCGCGGACAGGACTTCGAGCCGGGCCAGGTTCTTGGCCATCGCCTCGGAATATTGCGCAACATTTGTATCGGTTTCGTGATCCTTCGTTGCCATGGACCCCTCCCGTCCTTTATTGCTGCATGGCAGCAGGCTCTGCTGCGGCCGCTCGGACCCTACCGGGCGTCGTCGTCCACTCGTGTGACCCTAGCAGAGCCGAGCGCGAATTAAATAGCGGGCCCGGTTTTGAAGGAGCCTTCATGTACAACATGTTCGCCTACGATTTCACGGAAACGATGCGGGTCACGAACCAGTGGCTCGGGGCTTCGGCACAGGCGCTGGGGTCGTACCCGGTGCACGGGCTCGCGCCGAATCCCATGTTCCGGTTGCTCTCGGCCTGGGGCGACGTGACCGAGCGCAGCTTCGACCGGATGGTCGCGCGGCCCGATTGGGGGATCGATACGGTCGTCGGCGAGGATGGTCGCGACCACGTCGTTCAGGTCGAAAAGGTGATGAGGCGCGATTTCGGCGACCTCATCCGGTTCCGCGTGCAGGGCCGCCGCGAGAGCAAGCGCAAGGTGCTGATGGTGGCGCCCATGTCAGGCCACTATGCGACGCTCATGCGGTCGACCGTGACCTCGCTGCTGCCCGATTGCGAGGTCTATGTCACCGATTGGCACAATGCGCGCGACATCCCGGTCTCGGCCGGGAAGTTCGATATCGAGGACTACACCCGCTACGTGATCGACTTCGTGCGCGAGCTTGGCCCCGACACCAACCTCGTCGCCGTCTGTCAGCCCGTGCCGCTGGCGCTTGCCGCGGTGGCATGGCTGGCCGAGCACGAGCCTGCGGCGCAGCCTGCCACGATGACGCTGATCGGCGGGCCGGTGGACCCGGACGCCCACGCGACCGACGTGACCGATTTCGGCCGGCGCGTGACGATGGGCCAGCTCGAGCACCTTGTGATCCAGCGGGTCGGCTTCAAACATGCGGGCGCGGGGCGGCAGGTCTATCCGGGATCGCTGCAGCTGGCCTCGTTCATCTCGATGAACCTCGACACGCACGCCGCCGCCTTCCGCGACCAGATCATGAGGGTGGCGAAGGACGAGGCCGGCGACCACGACCGGCACAACAAGTTCTACGACGAGTATCTGGCCGTGATGGACATGACGGCCGAGTTCTATCTTTCGACGGTCGAGAGGGTCTTCAAGAACCGCGAGATCGCCCGAAACGTGTTCGAGATCGACGGGCAGCGGGTCGACATCTCCAAGATCAAGGACGTGGCGACGATGATCGTCGAGGGCGAGAAGGACGATATCTCGGCGCCCGGCCAGTGCCTCGCCGCAATCGACCTTCTGACGAACCTGCCGGCCAAGAAGGCCCGGACGCATCTCGAACCCAACGCCGGCCATTTCGGGATCTTCGCCGGCCGCGCCTGGCGTGATAACATCCGGCCGCTGGTTCTGGACTTCATCGACAGCAACGCCGGTCGTCCGGCGACGCGCCGTCCGGCCAATGCCAATGGCGAAGCAAATAATGGCGTCGTCGACAAGCCCGCGCCCACCGGCAGCGGCCCGACCCCGATCTGAGCGGACGCCCCGCTATACAGCGGGGCGCCTCCGACGTCAGATACTTCCCATCCAGTCGAGGATCCTGGCGACCACGTCCGCGGTCGCGGCGGGGCTGAGGATGTCGCCCGCAAGCACGTGGTTCATCGGGTCGATCCCCTCGCCCGGCTCGATCTCCATCACCGTAACCGGACCGCCCCACTCGGCCATCTCCGCCCGAATCGCGGACGGACGCACGACCTCGTCCTCTTCGGAATAGATCAGCAGGACCGGCGCATCGGCGGCCGAGAGGTCCAGCTTGCGGGCGCGGGCGACGGCGGCCTGCATCGGGATCGCCGCCACGGTCGGATAGCTCTCAGTCCAGTAGCGGGCGTGAAGCTCGTTCACCGGCTCGAACTCCCGGGTCTCGCCCGCGATCAGCGGCAACCACCAGTCCGCGAACGGCCACGTTAGCACCTGTGCCGCCCGGTTCTGCAGCCCGAAATTGGGCGAGATCATCACGTGCGCATCGATCCTCCCCGAAGTCACCGGGTCGGCGGCCGCAATGGCCGCCAGCGTCGCGCCCGTCGAGGTCGAGATCGCCAGAATCCGGTCGCCGATCCGTTCACCTACGGCGATCGCCTCGGCGATGTCGCGGCCCCAGCCGGCCGTGGTGGCGTTGTACATGGCATCGGCATCCCGGCCATGTCCCTGGAACCGGGTGTAATACACATTGGCACCCAGCGCCTGGGCGATCAGTTCGGGCACCGGTCGGATCTCTTCCGACGAGGCGGAGAAGCCGTGCAGGTAGACGACGGCCCAGTCCGTACGGGCCCCACGTTCCCCCGCCCAGACGACACGCTTCTGCGTGCCCTCGACGATTCCCTCGGACCGCGCCTCGCGCTTCTCGAGGTAGAACGTGACATCGCGCCCGATATCGATGGCCTCGGACGACGGCAGGCGCCGCATCTCGGCGCCCGGTACGTAGTAATAGACGCCCGCAGCCGCGGCGATGAGCAGACAGACGACGGCTGCGATCAGACGCACGCGAGCACCTCCTCAACAGTCCGTTCGATCAGCTTGAGGCAGGCATCGTCAGAGAATCGATGGTCCGCCCCCTTCACGAAGGTCAGCCGCACGTCGCCCTCGAGGTGGTCCAGGAGCCGCAGGGCGGTGTCGCGGCTGACATCGGCATCGGCGGTCCCCTGCAGCAGGCGCACGGGGCCAAATGGAGTTACGGGATCGCGCAGGACGAGGTTCTCGCGCCCGTTCTCGATCAGGCGGCGCGTGATGAGGTAGGGCTCGCCATAGTCCGACGGCAGGTTGATGCGGCCTATGTCCGCCAGCTCGGCCCGCTGGGCCTCGTCGAAGCCGGCCCACATGCTGTCCTCGGTGAAGTCGGGTGCCGCGGCGATCCCGACGAGGCCGACCACACGGTCGATCCGGCGTGCGACCAGCAGCGAGATCCAGCCACCCATGGACGAGCCGACCAGCACCACCGGGCCCTCGGTCAGGGTCTTGATCGCCTCGACCGCGTCCTCGGCCCAGTCACCGATGGAGCCGGCCTCGAACGTCTCGGACGACGCGCCATGGCCGGAGTAGTCGAAGCGCAGGAAGGCCTGTCCGGCGCTTCGTGCCCAGCCTTCCAGGTGCACCGCCTTGGTGCCGTTCATGTCGGATTTGAACCCGCCGAGAAAGACGACCCAAGGCCCTTTTCCCGCCGTGCGATGGTAGGCGATGCGCCGCCCGGTACTGGTATCGAGATGCTCCATGTTCTGGACCGTCACGCGCCTACTCGACCTCGTCAAGCCGGATCGCGAGCAGGCAGGCCGCCGCCGACATCGCGGCAAAGAGCCAGAGCGTGACGTTCGGCCCCGCCAGCGACGCCAGCGCCCCGAAGAGGCCCGATCCCAGCAGCACGACGCCGATGACGGCGTTCGCCACGGCCGTGTAGGCCGCCCTGCGGCCATCCGGCGCCATGTCCACAAGATAGGTCGACCGCCCCTGCCGAACACCGTCATAGGCGATCATCAGCACGAACAGCGCCAGCGGCAGGGCCCACCACGTCCCCGACACGCCCATCGCGGCAAAGACGAGGGCCAGAATCACTCCGACGGCTCCCAGGGCACCCGACGCCATCAGCACCTGCCGCGACGATCGGTCCGCCAGTCGCCCCCACACATAGGCCGACAGGAAAGATGCCGCGGACGAGGCAAGGATCAGCGCGCCGAGCCGGTCAAACGCCCCCTCACCGGGCGAAAGAAGGATCAGGTAGGGCGGCGCCAGAGCCGTGGCAGTCAGAAACCCGCGCACCACGATGAAAAGCCGCAACTGCGGGTCCTCGCGGATCAGGGCAAGCTGGGCCCACGGCGCCCCCTCTCTCTTGCCGGGGCGGGCCTCCTCCTCCAGTGTCGCGAAGAAGGCCGCCGCGGCAATCCACAGCGCCGCCGCGAGGGACAGCGCCGCGATGGCGAGGCCGAACCGCGCCTCTCCGCCCAGGACGAGGATCAGCGCGAAGGCAATCACGCCGATGCTGGCGACCGACGCCGCCAGCCCCGACGCCGTTCCCCGCCGCGACGCACCCACCGTTTTCCCCAGAAGATCCTTGATCGTGACCGAGCAAACCGACCGCGCGATCGCGAGGATTGCCAGAAGGGTGCAGATCGCGACGCCCGCCGCGGCCCCCTCGAACGTCAGCCCCGCCAGCACGATGCCGGCACAGGCCAGTCCTTGGACGAGGCTGCCAGCCGCCCACGCCCATTTGCGCCGGGCGAGCGCCTGAAGGCGCGGGGCGACGACGATCTGCGGAAGCAGGGCGAGGCTCTCGCGGATCGGCACCAACAGGCCCACGAAGACGCTGCCCGCGCCAAGGTGGGTCAGAAGCCACGCGAGGATCAGCTTGGGTGACAGCAGCCCGTCGGCGAGCTTCGTCATGGCGAGCGCGCCCGCGTGGCGCACGAAGGCGCCCGCTTCGACCTCGTGCGCCGCCGGAGACAGACCGCCGGGACTGGTCGTGTCGTGGGTCAGCGCCTCGAACAGCCTCGTTTCGAATCGTCTCACTCACTCTGCCCTTGCTACCGCTCTGCCTCGCCGGATCTAGGGCGCAATGCTGTCCCGGCCCTTGTTGAACCTCGAAAACGCGTGCCCGCGACGTTGTGATCGCAACCGAGCGCCTCGCAGGTCTTCGCGAAGGGGCGGCGAAGCCCTACATTCCCCACATGATCAAGCGTTTCATCCTGCCTGTCCTGCTTTCTCTGCTTCCGCTCCTCGTCGCGCCCCTTGCCGCGCAGGAGGCCGAGGACCCCGTTTCGCGCTGGCAGGAGGACCCGACGACGGTTTTCGACGCGTCCGAGGTCGACCTCGATGATTTCCTCTGGATCGCGCGCCCGGTCGTGGTGTTCGGTGACGCGCCGCAGATGCCGGCCTTCCAGGAACAGATGGAGCGAATTGCGGATCGCGCCGACGATCTTGCCCGGCGTGACGTGGTCGTCATCACCGATACCGACCCCGATACGCTGAGCGACGTCCGCCGCCGCCTGCGGCCGCGGGGTTTTCAGCTGACCGTTCTCGGCAAGGATGGAGAAGTGTCGCTGCGCAAGCCCTTCCCCTGGGACGTCCGCGAGATCACCCGATCGATCGACAAGATGCCGATGCGCCAGCGCGAGATGCGCGAGGGCAGCTGACGCCGCTCAGGCCACCAAGGCGATGTAGCGCGCGACCATCAGGTCAAGATGTGCGCCGCCGCCGTTCTTGAACACCGTGATCTCGTCGTCCGATCTGCGCGCCGCACCGCCGGGAACGAGGTCGTAGAAGTCGCCCCGCAGGTCGTCCGGGGTGATGACGCCGGCCGCAATCGGGATGCTCAGTTCGCCGATGTGGGCCAGCGCCGTCTCGCGGCTGTCCACGAACAGCGTCCCGCCCGAGATCAGCGCGTCGTCGGCCTCGCGCATGTCGGGCTTGAAGGCGCCGATCAGGTCGACATGGGTTCCCGGCGCGATCCATTCGCCCTTCAGGATCGGCTCTTTCGCCATCGTGGCGGTCGAGATGATGTCGGCGCGCGCCGCCGCCTGCGGCAGGTTGTCCACCGCGGCCACCGCAGCCGAGCGGGACGCGAATTCGTCTGCCAACGCCTCGGCCTGCGCCGTCCGGCGGGCCCAGATCGAGATCCGCTCGAGCGACGGGAATGCGGCGCCGTAGGCCAGGATCAGGCTGCGTGCGACGGTCCCTGCGCCGACGATCAGCAGCTCGGCTGGATCGGGACGAGCGAGCAGGCGGGCACCGAGGATCGAGTCGCCGGCCGTCTTGAATTCGGTGACGAGGCGGCTGTCGACGATCGCCTCAAGGCGACCGTCATCGGGCGCATAGACAAACATCGCCCCCTGCACGGTCGGCAGGCCGCGCGCCGCGTTGCCTGCGAAAACGGTAATCGACTTCACGCCATAGCCCAGTCCCTCGATGTAGGCGCCGCGGGTCAGGAGGGTCCCGTCCGGCGGACCGAGGAACAGGTCGCCGATCTCGGCCCGGGGGCGCATGTGGCCCTCGCGGATCGCCTCCATCGTGTCGGTCCAGGAAAGCCGCGGGCGGGCGTCGTCGTAACGGATGATGCGGGCGTCCAAGATGTCCTCCGTCGCTTTGGCCGCAGTGAGACACGGAGGACTGGGGAATGTCGAGGCGCCTAGGCCGCGGTCGCGCGCGCGCTGCCCCGCAGCACCCGGTTGAGGAACGCCGCGATGAAGAGCGCCGTCAGGACCAGGATCACCGTCGGCGCGGGCGCACTGTCGAGGAAGAAGGACAGGTAGGTCCCGCCCAGCATTGCGAGAATGCACGCCGCCACCGATACCGCCAGCATCCCGCGGAAGGTCCGCGCCGTCAGGAACGCGATCGCGCCGGGCGCGATCAGCAGGCCGATCGCCAGGATCAATCCCGCCGCCGACAGGGTCGCGACGATGGTCATCGACAGCATGGCGAGCATCCCGTAGTGCAGCCACCCCACCGCCAGCCCCGACGCTCGCGCCTGCGCAGGGTCGAACGCGTGGAGCAGCCAGTCGCGCCACTTCAGCAGGATCGCGCCCCCCACCCCGATCGAGATCGCCACGGCGGTCCAGAGTTCCGAGGTCGAGACGCCGAGCATGTTGCCGAACAGGATGTGGTCGAGATGCGCGTTCGTCTCGACCGAGACGAACAGCACGATGCCCACGGCGAACATGCCCGAATAGACGACGCCCATCACCGTGTCCTGCTTGACCCGCGAGTTGCCCGACAAAAAGCCGGTCGCCACGGCGCATCCCATCCCCGCCGCGAAGGCCCCCACGATCAGCGGCAGGCCAAGGACGTAGGCCAGCAGATCCCCGGCAGGACCGCGTGGCTGACTGCGTCGCCCATCAGCGCCCAGCCCTTCAGGACCAGAAAGCACGACAGCAGCGCCGCCGGCACCGACACGACTGCGCCGATCAGGAAGGCGGTCTGCATGAACGGAAACTGGAAGGGGAGGAGCAGGCCGTCAGCGCTCATGCCGCGCCCCTTTCCCGCGCGCCCCGGCGGCGCGCGGCCAGCATCCCGTGCTTGGGCGCAAAGGCAAAGGCGACAAGGAACAGCAGCGTCTGCAGCGTCACGATGATCCCCCCCGTCGCGCCGTTCAGGAAGTAGCTCGCCCAGGCGCCGACGAAGGCGCTGCCTGCCCCGATCGCGACCGAGCACAGGATCAGCCGCGGGAAGCGGTCGCACAGCAGATAGGCGGTGGCGCCCGGCGTCACGACCATGGCAATGACGAGGAACGCGCCCACCGCCTGCATCGCCGCCACCACGCTTGCCGACAGCAACACGAAGAAAGTGGCCTTCAACGCGTTCACGGGCAGGCCGATGCTGCGGGCGTGGGCCTCGTCGAAGAAGGTCACCATCAGGTCCTTCCACTTCGCCGTCAGCACCGCCAGCGACACGAGTCCGATGATCGCCAGCTGCACCGTGTCTCCGGGCGTGATGGCCAGGATGTTGCCCATGGTGATCGTCTGGACCGACACCGCCATCGGGTTCACCGAGATCAGGAACAGGCCCAGCCCGAAGAACGAGGAGAAGATCATGCCGATGACGACGTCGATCTTCAGGCCCGACCGGTTCGCCAGGAACAGCATCGCGGCCGCCGCGAGGCCACCGGACAGGAACGCGCCCAGTGCGAAGGGCAAACCCAGCATGTAGGCCCCCGCCACACCCGGCACGACGGAATGGGACAGCGCGTCGCCGATCAGCGACCAGCCCTTGAGCATGAGGTAGGCGGACAGGAATGCGCAAACCGCCCCGACCAGCGCCGAAACCCACATGGCGTTGGTCATGTAGGTGTAGGAGAATGGTTCGAGCAGGACGCTCATCCCGCAGCCACCGATCGCAAGGCCGCGGGCGTTGCATCGCCCGGAAGGTCGAACCGGCGCAGCACCCCGCCGAACGCGGCCTCGAGATTGGGGCGGGTGAAGACCTCGGCCGTGGGACCCTGGATCAGCACCGTCCCCCGGACCAGCGCGGCCCGGTCGCAGAACTGTGGCACGGCGCCGAGGTCGTGGGTCGAGACGAGCATCACCCGCCCCTCGGCCCGAAGCTCGCGGATCAGCGCGATGATCGCCTCTTCGGTACCCGCGTCGACGCCGGTGAACGGTTCGTCCAGCAGGATCACCTGACCGTCCTGCGCCAGCGCCCGCGCGAGGAAGACCCGCTTGCGCTGGCCGCCCGACAGCTCGCCGATCTGCCGGTGACGGAAGGGTTCCATGCCGACACGGGCAAGGGCTTCATCGACCGCCGCACGGTCCGCTAGTTTCGCCCGGCGCAGGAAGCCCATGTGCCCGTAGCGCCCCATCATCACGACGTCCTCGACGAGGACCGGAAAGCTCCAATCTACCTCCTCGGCCTGCGGCACGTACGACACGAGGTTGCGCCGCAGCGCGTCCCGCACGGGCAGCCCCAGGATGCGGACCCGCCCGGCCGAAAGGGGGACGAAGCCCATGAACGCCTTGAAGAGCGTCGACTTCCCGGCCCCGTTTACCCCAACCAGCGCCGTCACGCTGCCCCGGGGCGCGGCGAGGCTCGCGTGTCGCAGCGCGGTATGGCCGTTGCGATAGGTGACGGTGACGTCCTCGGCCAGAAGGCCCGGCTCCGTCTCAGGGGCAAGGTCGCGCATGGGCTAGCCCTCGCCCCGGGTCAGTCCGTCGGCCACGGTCGTCGCGGTCACGCGGAGCAGGTCGAGGTAGGTCGGCACCGGCCCGTCAGGCTCGGAGAGCGAGTCGACGTAGAGCTGGCCGCCATAGGCTACGCCGGTTTCGCGCGCGACCTGCTGTGCGGGTGCGGTGTTCACGGTGCTTTCGCAGAAGACGACAGGGATGTCGTGCTCGCGCACCCCGTCGATCACCGCGCGGACCTGGCGCGGAGTGCCGATCTGGTCGGCGTTCATCGGCCAGAGGAACAGCTCGTGCATGCCGAAGTCGCGCGCGAGGTAACTGAACGCCCCCTCGCAGGTGACGAGCCACCGCTCATCCTCGGGAAGGCTCTGGATACGGTCGCGCAGGGGCCCGATGGTGCGGTCGAGCGCGTCCTTGTAAGCGGTGGCATTCGCGGCATAGGTCGCGGCGTTCGCGGGATCGCGTTCTGACAGGGCGGCAGCAATGTTGTCGATATAGACGATCGCGTTGTCCGGCCCCATCCAGGCGTGAGGGTTCGGCGCGCCCTCGTACTCGCCCGAGCCGATCGGGATCGGGTCGATTCCTTGGGTCAGCGTAGCCGACGGCACATCCCCGAGATTGTCCAGAAACTGCTCGAACCACAGTTCGAGGTTCAATCCGTTCCACAGGATCAGGTCGGCGTCCGAGGCGCGCACGATGTCCTGCGGCGTCGGCTCGTAGCCGTGGATCTCGGCGCCGGGCTTGGTGATCGACACGATCTCGGCCGCGTCGCCGGCGACGTTTTGCGCCATGTCGGCAAGGACCGTGAAGGTCGTCGCGACCTTCAGCTTCTCGGCGGCCAGCGCGGGCGCCGCGGCAAGGGATGCAGCAAGAAAGAGCGGAAGGCTTCGGATCGGCACGGACCCATCTCCGGCTAAGGACACGACATGCATCTAGGAATGATTTGCAACAGTCAAGCAGTTGCGAATGACTTGCAGGAACGACTTGATGCCGCGGGCGGGCCAATGCAATAGGATGGCCATGTCCGACCCTCATCAACGCGCCCAGGAGCTGACCGATGCGCTCCGCGACAGCGGCATCCGCATCACGCGGCAGCGCAGGCTGTTGCTCCACATCGTGTCGCGGTCGGACGACCACCCCGACGCGGTCGAGTTGCACCGCCGTGCCTCGGAAGAGATGCCGGGGATTTCCCTGTCGACGGTCTACCGGACGCTGACGGCTCTTGAAGAGCACGGCGTGATCCAGCGCCACCAGTTTCAGAACGACATCGCAAGGTTCGAACGCGCGGACGCGGACCACCACGACCACATGATCGACCTCGACAGCGGCGAGGTGGTCGAATTCCACTCCGAGCAGATCGAGCGCCTGCAATCCGAGCTTGCCGCCGATGCGGGCTACGAGATCGTCGCCCACCGGATGGAGCTTTACGTGCGCAAGATAGACAAGGACAACTGATGGCGCGGATCGTCTTCGATCTCGACGGCACGCTGGTGGATTCGGCGCCGGACATCCGCGCCGTGGCGAACTCTGTCCTGGCAGAGGAAGGCCGCCCGCCCCTGTCGATCGAGGAAACGGTCGCCTTCATCGGCGAGGGCACCGCCGTCTTCGTCGCCCGGATGCGCGCCGCCCGCGATATTCCCGATACCGAGCAGGAGCGTCTGCACGCTGCCTTCCTGCCCCGCTACAAGGGTGCGGTCACGCTGACCGAGCCCTATGACGGCGTGATTGACGCCCTGAAGTCGCTCAGGGATGACGGACACAGGCTCGGGCTCTGCACGAACAAGCCCGAGGGTCCGACGGACGCCCTTCTGCGGCATTTCGGATTGCAGGACTTCTTTGCCGTGCGGATCGGCGGCGACAGCATGGCTGCGCGCAAACCCGACCCTGCGCCCCTTCGCGTTGCCTGCGAGGCGCTGGGGTCAGGCCCCTGCCTTTATGTCGGGGACAGCGAGACGGACGCCGAAACGGCCCACCGCGCCGGCGTGCCGTTCCTTCTGTTCACGCGCGGCTACCGAAAGGCCGCGGTAGAGACCCTGCCCCACCGCGCCACCTTCGACGACTGGTCCACGCTGCCGGGCGTCGTCGCCGCGGCGCTCTAGCCGCGGTCGGCCCGGCCGGTGACGACCGCCAGCCCGCCCAGGATCAGCGCGACGCCCAGCGCGCTGCGCAGCGTCACCGGCTCGCCCACCGCGAAAGTGGCGAGCATCCAGGCCGTCACCGGCTCGGCCAGGGCCAGCGTCACGGCAGTCGAGGCCGCAACCCGCGTCAGGCCCCACGTGTAAAGCGCGTAGGACAAGCCGGTCGCCGCCACGCCCAAGAATGCCAGCGCGCCCCACGCCACCGGACCGACGATCCACCCTGTCGGGACCATGACCAGAACCGGCGCCGTGAACAGCGCAGCCACGGTGAAGGTCGCCGCCGCGATGGCGGTGCTGGGGGCGCGGTGACCGATCGCCGAAGTGGCGAGCGAGTAGGACGCATAGGACGCCCCCGCCAGCAGGGCGAGCCCGACTCCCAACAGAGAGTCCGCCGGTCCGCCGCCCGACAGCGACAGGATCGCCACGCCAAGCACCGACACCCCCTGACCCGCCAGCCGGACCGGGCCCGGTCGACGCCTCGCCACGCAAACCTCGTAGAGCGTCGCCCAGATCGGTGCGCTGCCGATAGCCAATGCGGTGCCGACGCCCACGCCAGCCTTCGTGACGGCCCAGAAGAAGAACAGGTTGTAGAGGCCGATGGACAACCCCGCGAAGACGATCCCGCCCCACGGCAGGCGGGCCAGGGCGCGTCGGCTGGCGGGATCGGCCAGCGCCAGCGCAACAAGGGCCAGCGCACCAAAGAGCAGGCGCAGCGCACCGACAGCCAAGGGCTCGCGCCCTGCGGGCAGAAGGGTCTGCACCGTGCCGGTCGTGCCCCAGAGGATTGCCGCCGCGATGACGGCCCCCACCCCGAGGGTTCTATGGGTGACCATGCCTTGCTGCCCCCGCCTCGCGTCCCTCTGGCCGACTGCCACGACCCGCCCCGCCGCGCAACTGACGGCAGCGGCGGCAAGGGCCGTTTACAAACCGCGCCGGCCTCTCTAGCATTCGATATATTGAAACTCGGTTCTGCATTGTGGAACACGAGGTCAAGGGAGGAAAACATGACCAAGTTTCTGACGACGGCGGCGCTTGCGCTTGTCCTCGGCGCCGGCGCGGCCGCTGCCCAGACCACCCTCTTCTTCGGTGAAGCGGGTCCCAACCGCGGCGCGCGTGCCGACGCGATCAACTTCTTTGCGGACGAGGTCGAGCGTCGCTCGGACGGGGACCTGACGTTCGATATCCAGTGGGGCGGCGCGCTGTTCAAGGCCGAGGCGGCCCGCAGCGGGATCGCGGACGGCGTGGCCGACGCGGGCACCATCATCGCCGTCTATTTCCCGCAGGAGATGGCTGGCTACGGCATTGCAGACCTGCCGATCAACAACCCGGACCCCTGGGTTGGCATGAAGGCGACCGACGATCTGATGCGCTCGAACGAGCAGATCCAGCAGAACCTGGCAGATCAGAACCTCGTCTATATCGGCACGTTCACCACCTCGGCGATCAATGTCGGCTGCAAGGGCGCGACCATCGCCTCGGTCGACGACATCGAGGGGCTGAAGGTCCGCGGCGTCGGCGCCTATGGACAGGCCTTCGCGGACCAGGGCGCGAACCTCGTGTCGATGTCGATCTACGACGCTTATCAGGGCCTCGATTCGGGGCTCATCGACTGCAGCCAAGGCTACAGCTATGTCGTTCCCGCCCTCCAGTGGCAGGAAATCATCGACAGCTACACGATCATGAACTGGGGCCAGGTCGGCGCGCTTGGCGTGTTCATGAACAAGGACGTGTTCGACGGTCTGAGCGAGGAAGAGCAGACCTGGCTGATGGAGGCCGGACAGGCGATCCCCGACGAGCTGGGCGAGATCCTCTCGGTCGAGAATGACGCCGCCGTGCAGATGATGCGCGACAAGGGGATCGAGGTGGTCGAGCTGCCCGACGCCGAGCGTCAGAAGCTGGTCGAAGCCGGGTCCACCTACGTGGACCAGTGGAAGCAGACGGCTGCGAATGTCGGTATCGACGGCGAAGCCCTGATGACCGAGTACCAGTCGTTGATCGACCAGTACACGCAGGAAGTCGCCGACCAGGGCTATCCCTGGGAGCGCTGAATCCCTGTCCCGCACCCCCGTCGCGGGGTGCGGGCGATCCACTCTGAACGAGAGGCCGCCATGCTTCGCTGGACCGAGCGTTTCCTGCTCGACCTCGCCGCCGCCGCGATTGCAGCACTGGGGGTGCTGATCACGCTGAGCGTCCTTTTGCGTGCGACGCTGAACACGGGCATCCCCGACACCGTCGTCATGGTCACCGAACTGATGGTGGCCGCGATCGTCCTGCCGCTGGCTGCGACCGTGGCCGCGCGGGCGAATATCGTCGTCGAGGTGCTCAGCCAGCATTTCCCGCGCCGGGTGCAGGACTGGCTGGTGATCTTCGGCGGCGTGGTGGGGCTCTTCGCCCTGCTGCCGCTGATCTGGGCCGGCTGGAAAGAGGCCCACAGCGCCCTGACCGGCGGAGGCTTCTACTTCGGCCAGTTGAACCTGCCGAAATGGCCCGGCCGGGTGATCTTCCTCTTCGGCGTCAGCGTCTGCTGGCTGCGCCTCGCGATCCAGGTCGCGCAGGACATCCGCACCGTCGCCGAGGGACACCACATCGAAAGCGAGGCCGAACACAGCCTCATGGAGGAAGGCTGACATGGACGGCACTCTCGTCGGAATCGTCGCATTTGCGGCGGTCCTCGGTTTTCTGGCGATCCGCGTCCCCATCGCCTTCGCGCTGGCCGCCGTGGCGACAGTTGGTACGTTCGTCTTGTTCGCGTTCCGCACGGGCAGCTTCACGCCGGATCGCGCCATCCGGCCAACCTCGAGCCTGGTGTTCTCGAACTCGTTCGACCTGATTCACAGCTACGACCTGTCGATGATCCCGCTCTTCGTCGCGCTCGGGCACATCGCCTACCGTGCCGAGATCACGACCGCGATCTATCACGCCGCGCGCGTGTGGCTGGCCAAGATCCCTGGCGGCGTAGCGATGGCCAGCGTCGTCGGGTGCGGCGGGTTCTCGGCGATCTCGGGCAGCTCCATCGCCTGTGCCTCGACGATGGGCCGGATCTGCTCGCCCGAGATGCTGTCGATGGGCTATGACAAGCGCCTCGCGACGGCATCCGTTGCGGCGGGCGGCACGCTGGGATCGCTGATCCCGCCCTCGGTCCTGTTCATCATCTACGGTATCTTCACCGAGACGTCGATTTCGGCCCTGTTCCTTGCCGGAGTCCTGCCGGGCATCCTCAGCCTTGCCGGATTCCTGCTGGTCATCTGGCTGTGGGTCCGGCAACGACCCCAGGATGCGCCGCGCTACGAGGGCACCATCACCGGCGCCGAGCGCTGGCAGGCCGCGGTAAAGGCCTGGCCCGCCGCCGCCCTGTTCGTCGTCATCGTCGGCGGCATCTACGGGGGCATCTTCACCGCCACCGAAGCCGCAGCGATTTCCGTGGCGCTGGTGACGCTGACGGGTTTCCTGCAGCGCAAGCTGACGCTTGCCGGGCTTTGGGCCGCACTGCGCGAGACAGCGATCCAGACCACGTCGATCTTCCTCATCGCCGCGGCGGCCAAAATCTTCGTGGCCTTCATCGCCCTGACCCGTGTCGCGCCCGAGATCGTCGGCGCAGTCACCTCGGCCGAGCCGAATGTCGCCGTCCTGATGATCGTGATTGCGCTGATCTACCTGGCGCTCGGCATGTTCCTCGACCCAATCGGGATCATGGTGCTGACCCTGCCGCTCATGGTGCCGCTGATCGAAAATTACGGTCTCGACCTCATCTGGTTCGGCGTGGTGGTGGTAAAACTGCTCGAGATCGGGCTGATCACGCCGCCCGTGGGGCTGAACGTGTTCGTCATATCCTCGGTCGTGGGCAAGGAAGTCCCCATCGACCGCATCTTCTCGGGCCTCGTGCGGTTCCTGTCGATCGACATCATCGTGCTGGGCATCATCATGGCCGTGCCCGCCCTGTCCCTCCTGATCCCGGCGACGATGCAATGACCGACCTTTCGACCGCAGACCGCCGCTTTGCCACGACTCTCGCCCGCGGCCTGTCGGTTCTGCGTGCCTTCCGACCCGCCGATGACGGCCTTGGCAACGCCGAGATCGCCGAGAGGACGGGCCTGCCGAAAAGCACCGTTTCCCGGCTGACCTACACCCTGCACTCGCTGGGCTATCTGACCCATGCCCGCCACGGCGAGCGCTACCGTCCCGGTCCGGCGCTGCTGGCGCTTGGCAACGTGGCCGCGGCCTCGATCGGGTTCGTGGAGCTTGCCGGCCCGATCATGCAGCGCCTTGCGGACGAGACGCGGACGCTGACCCTGCTGGGCGTCCGCGACCGCGGGCGGCTTCTGCTGACCAAGGTCTGGCGACCGGCGGGCGTGTCGTCGATCTGGCTCGATGTGGGGCACCGGGTGCCGATCCGGGGCTCGTCCTCGGGGGCCTGCTACCTCGCCGCAGTGCCCGAAGACGTGCTGCCCCGCGTCGCCGACGAGGCGCAGGGCGACCGCGGCCTGACCATCGACACGGCGACCGCGATCCGTGCCGGTGCCTACGACCAGCTCTTCGCGCGGGGCTTCGTGATCACCGACCCGGCCGAATACTTCGCTGCCAACATCCACGCCGTCTCGACCCCGTTCCATCCCCGCGACCTGACCGAGCCCGTCGTCTTCACCTGCGGCGCCCTGCCCGAGGACCTGACCGTGGCCCGGATGGAGACCGAGGTCGGCCCTGCCCTTCGCGCCTCCGTGCGCGAGCTTGAAACCGCCCTCGGCCACGCCCCCGGCCCCGCCCGGCGTTGACCGACAAACAAGCGAAAGGAGATCCCCGATGGATCTGACCTACAGCGACAAGCACGAGACGTTCCGCCAGAACCTGCGCGCCTTCCTCAGGGACCGCCTGCCCGAGCACATCTCCGAACGCGTGCGCCTCGGCCAGCGCCTGACCAAGGAAGACCACGAGCAATGGCACGCCGCCCTGCAAGAGCGGAACTGGTTCGCCGGTCACTGGCCCAAGGAATACGGCGGCTCGGGCTGGGACCCGGTCGAGCGGCACATCTTCGAGGAAGAGACCGCCCGCGCCCATGCTCCCCGCGTCGTGCCCTTCGGCGTTGCGATGCTGGGCCCGGTGCTGATGAAGTTCGGCTCGGACGAGCAGAAGAACTACTGGTTGCCGCGGCTCCTGTCGGGCGAGGACTGGTGGTGCCAGGGCTATTCCGAGCCCGGCGCGGGATCCGACCTTGCCTCGCTCAAGACCACGGCCGAGCGGGACGGCGACCACTACATCGTCAACGGCCAGAAGACCTGGACCACCCTGGCGCAATATGCCGACCACATCTTCTGCCTCGTGCGCACCTCGAAGGAAGGCAAGAAGCAGGAGGGGATCAGCTTCCTGCTGATCGACATGAACGATCCCGGAATCGAGGTGCGCCCGATCGTCCTGATCGACGGCGGCGCCGAGGTGAACGAGGTCTGGTTCAAGGACGTGCGCGTGCCGGTCGAGAACCTCGTGGGCGAAGAGAACCAGGGCTGGACGATCGCCAAGTACCTGCTGACGCACGAGCGGACCAACATCGCGGGCGTCGGCTACTGCTCGGAGGCGCTCGCGAATCTCAAGCGGATCGCGGGGCTCGAGTATCAGAACGGCAAGCCGCTGATCGAGGACCCGCTTTTTTCCGCCGAGATCGCACGGCTCGAGATCGACCTGATGGCGATGGCCACCACCAACCTTCGCGTCGTCTCGGCTGCTGCCGCGGGCAACGCGCCGGGCGTCGAAAGCTCAATGCTGAAGGTCAAGGGCACCACCATCCGGCAGGAATTGAACGACCTGACGCGCCTCGCCTGCGGACCCCAGGCCATGCCCTTCGTGTCCGAAGCGCTGGAGCCCGGCTCGAATGTCGAGGCGCCCGGCCCCGACTACGCGACCGCGGCGACGCCCGGCTATTTCAACAACCGCAAGCTCTCGATCTATGGCGGATCGAACGAGGTGCAGCGGCAAATCATCGCCAAGACCAAGCTGGGGGCCTGAACCATGCGCTTTGAACTGACAGAAGAACGTCAGATGCTGCAGGACGGCCTGCGCCGCATGCTGGCCGATACCGTCGACCTGAAAGAGATCATCCACGACGAGACCCCGTGGTCCGAACGCACCTGGAACGCACTGGCCGAGATGGGCGTGATCGGCGCGCTCTTTACCGAAGACCAGGGCGGATTCGGCGGGGCCGGCTACGACATCATGGTGGCGTTCGAAGAGACTGGCCGCGCCGGCGCTCCCGAGCCGCTGATGGAAAGCCTGATCGCCGGCCGCCTGATCGCCGAGCTCGGCAATGTCGGGCAGAAGGCGCATATCGAAGAGGTCATCGCCGGCGGCACGCAGTTGGCCTTCGCCCATTCCGAGCCCGGCGCGCGCTTCGACCTTGCTCGCGTCGCGACGACCGCGCGGCAGGACGGCGACGATTGGGTCCTGACCGGGCGCAAAACCGTCGTGGTGAACGGCGGGGCGGCCGACTTCCTCGTCGTCTCGGCCCGCACCGCGGGGTACACCGGCGACGAAGATGGGCTGTCGCTGTTCCTCGTGCCGCGGGACGCGGTTAAGCTGCGCGACTACCCCCTGACCGGCGGCGGCAGCGCGGCCGAAATCGTGATGGAGGACCTTCGCCTGCCGGGCGAGTCTCTGCTGGGTGAAGCCGGCCACGCCTTCCCCGACATCGAGCTGGCGATCGCCCGCGGGATCGCCGCCCAGTGCGCCGAGGCCCTGGGCCTGATGGAGCGCATCCGCGACCTGACCGCCGATTACCTGCAAAGTCGCACGCAATTCGGTCAGCCGCTGATCAAGTTCCAGGCCCTCGCTTTCCGCATGGCCGACCTGCTGATCGAGATCGAGCAGGTCCGTTCGGCCGTGATCAACCTTGCGGGGCATCTCGACGCCGACCGCACCACGCGCGAGATCCACGTCTCAGCCGCGAAAGAGCTGACATCGCGCGTCGCCAAGCAGGTGGTCGAGGAGTCGATCCAGATGCATGGCGGCATCGGCATCACGCAGGAATACGACCTCGGCCACTTCGTGCAGCGACTGACGATGGTGCACCACCGCTTTGGCGACGCGCTTTTCCACCGCGCCCGGTTCGCGGGATTGCGCGCGGCATGACAGGAAGGATCGAGACCGGCCACCATGCGCTGATCGTCTGGAACGACAACCCGAACCGCCGCAACGCGCTGACGACGGACTACTACGCAACTCTCCGCGACGCGCTCGCCTGCGCAGCAGCGGACGGCGATGTGGGTGCGGTGATCCTTGCCGGCGCAGGGAACTACTTCTCGTCGGGCGGCGACCTGAACGCGCTCGCCACCCGCGCCGATCTGCCGAAACGCGAGCGGGCCGAGAAGATCGAAGCGTTGCACGACGTGATCCGCGCGATCCGCGCCTGCCCCGCCCCCGTGATCGCCGCGGTCGAGGGCGGCGCCGCGGGGGCGGGCTTTGCCCTCGCGCTGGCCTGCGACATCGTGGTGGCCGCCGAGGACGCACAGTTCACGGCCGCCTATATCCGCGCCGGCCTCACGCCAGACGGCGGCCTGACGCACAAGCTCGCGCGGCTTTTGCCGCCGGCAACGGTGCTGCCCCTGCTGCTGCACGGTGACAGCATTTCCGCCACGCGCCTCTACGCCTTGGGTGCGGTATCCGAACTGACGGCGACGGGCGGCACACTCGACGCCGCGCGCCACCACGCGCACCGGCTGGGCCACGGCCCCCGCGCGACGCAGATGCGGATCAAGGCGCTGGCCCACGCCGCCTTCGACCGCAATCCGGACGAGCAACTCGACGCGGAGCGCGACGCGATGGCCCGCGCGCAGGGCACGCCCGAGGCGGCCGAGGGAATCTCGGCCTTCCTCGAAAAGCGCCAGCCAGACTGGGGAAAGCACCGCAAATGACGCAGATCCACGCCCATATCGACCGCCACGCCGCCGAACGCCCGGACGGGCCCGCGCTGCGCGACAGCGACGGGATCGCGTTCGACTGGGCCCGGTACAAGGCCGCGACCGAATCCGCCGCGACGTTGCTGACCGACCACGGCGTCGGCGCCGGCGACCGCGTCATGGCGGTGGCCGAGAATTGCGCCGCGCTTGCCGCGCTAGTGTTCGGCACAAGCCGGATCGGCGCGCGCCTCGTGCCCGTGAACGCGCGGATGACGGCCCCCGAAATCGATCGCGTCACCGCCCATTGCCGCCCCCGCGTCACGATCTTCACCACCGGCGCCTCGCCCGCCGCGGTTGCCCATGCCGGCGAGGCCCCGCGGCTTCGGACGCCCTACGGCGAGATCGCCCTCACCAGAGATCCCGACGCGCCGGCCGAACCCGGCGACGACACCGCCGTGGTGCTCTATACGACGGGGACCACTGGTGATCCCAAGGGCGTCATGCTGACCCACGGCAACCTTGATTTCGCCGGCCATGCCTCGGCCGAGCTGCGCGGGATGGCCCCGGACGAGCGGCTTTACGGCGCCTTGCCCCTGACCCACGTGTTCGGCCTAGCCTCAATGCTGACGGCCGGCGCCGTGGCCGGCGCCGAGGTGCAGCTCGAGGCGCGGTTTGCGCCCGACAAGCTGCTGGCGGCGCTTCAGGACGGCGTGTCCGTGCTGCCGGCCGTGCCGCAGATGCACGCCGTGCTGATGGCCCACACCGCCGCGCAGGGGATCGAGCGGCTGACAGGCGGCAAGCTGCGCTATGTCTCGTCGGGCGCCGCGCCACTTGACCCAGCGTGGAAGCGCAAGGCCGAGGCGTTCTATGGCCTGCCCCTGCAGAACGGCTATGGGATGACCGAATCCACCGCCGGCATCTGTGCGACCCGCAACGAGATCGGCGATCCCGACACCTCGGTCGGGCCGCCCCTGCCCGGCTGCGAAATCCGCATCGTCTCCCCGGACTCCGAAGGCATCGGCGAGATCGAGACGCGCGGCCCTCACGTGATGAAGGGCTACTACCATGCACCTGATCTGACCGCAGAGGTGCTTGACCCCGACGGATGGCTCAAGACGGGCGACCTTGGTCGGATCGACGAGGCGGGGCGCCTGCACATCGCCGGCCGCAAGAAAGAGCTGATCATCCGCTCGGGCTTCAACGTCCACCCGCCCGAGGTCGAGGCCGCGCTGAACGACCACCCCGACGTCGTGCAATGCGCCGTCATCGGCCGGCCCCGCAACGGGAACGAGGATGTGCTGGCCTTCGTCCAGCCCGCCCGGCCCGGCGTCGATCCGACGGTGCTGGCGGATTTTGCACGCGAGCGCCTGTCGGCCTACAAGCGGCCCAGCGCGATCTTCGTGGTCGATGCCCTTCCGGCGGCCTCGACCGGCAAGATACTCAAGCACCGACTGCTGACGGCCTTTGCCGATCGCATCGCCGCGCATGACGCCGGGGGGTGACGTGCGCGTCGCCCAAGGCTAGCACTGCCGCAACGAAGCGGAGAGCGGCACATGGCGAACATCATCCAGTTCCGGCGCATGCCGGGGAACGACGACCTACCTCTGCCCGGCTACGCGACCGCCGGCGCGGCCGGCATGGATCTGCGTGCCTGCCTTCCGGATGGTGATGCCGTCTTCGAACACGGCACCCTGCGGCTGATCCCCACGGGCTTTGCCGTCGCTCTGCCCCCGGGGACCGAGATGCAGGTGCGCCCGCGGTCGGGGCTGTCGCTCAAGTACGGGTTCATCATCCCGAACGCCCCCGGCACGGTGGACGAGGATTACCGGGGCGAGATCATGGTCGGGCTCTACTACCTCGGGACCAAGCCGTTCACGATCCGTCACGGAGACCGTATCGCCCAGGCTGTCATCGCCGACGTCCGCCGCTATGCCGTCGAAGAAGTCGAGACCCTCTCGGACACGGTGCGCGGCAGCGGCGGCTTCGGCTCGACCGGCGTGGCGTAGGTTCACTTTTCCGATCTTTCGGTCCGGTCCCGCGGCCGTGGAGCCGCCCCGCATGACCTATTCCGACGTTCCGCCGGAAAGCGCGGCGGCAATCCGGTCGATGAGGCGGGCGGCCACGGTTTCCTTGCCGGCGCGCGGCCAGTCCTCGGACCCGTCGGCGGTGATCAGGGTGACGGCGTTCTCGGTCCCGCCCATGATGCCCGTCCCGTCGGAGACATCGTTCGCGAGGATCCAGTCGCAGCCCTTCCGTTCGCGCTTGGCACGGGCGTGATCGGCCACGTCATGCGTCTCGGCCGCAAAGCCGACGACAAGGGCCGGGCGCTGGGCATGGCGCGACACCTCGGCCAGGATGTCGGGATTCTCGGCGAACTCCAGCACCGGCAGGCTGCCGCCGGTCTTCTTCATCTTGCGATCCGACGGCGACGCCATGCGCCAGTCGGCCACCGCTGCGGCGAAGATGCCCACATCGGCCGGCAGCGCAGCCAGCACCGCCTCGCGCATCTGGCGCGCCGTCTCGACGCGGATCACGTCCACGCCCTCGGGTGGCGGCACGCTGGCCGGGCCCGTCACGAAGCTGACCCGGGCGCCCGCATGCAGTGCCGCCCGCGCAATCGCCGTGCCCTGCGCCCCCGACGAGCGATTGGCGATGTAGCGCACCGGGTCGATGGGTTCGTGCGTCGGGCCGCTGGTGACCAGCACGTGCCGCCCGGCAAGCGGTCCGCCCTCGGACTGCGCCTCGATCGCAGTCACGATGTCCGCGGGCTCGGTCATGCGGCCGGGGCCGTATTCTCCGCAGGCCATATCGCCGACCTCGGGCCCGACGGTCCGCACGCCATCGCCGCGAAGGGTCGCGAGGTTTCGCTGGGTTGCCGGATGCTGCCACATCCGCACGTTCATCGCCGGCGCGATCAGGACCGGCGTGTCGGTCGCGAGCAGAAGCGTCGAGGCGAGGTCGTCAGCCCGGCCCTGCGCCATCTTCGCCATCAGATCCGCCGTCGCGGGGGCCACGACGATCAGGTCGGCCACGCGGCTGAGCTGGATGTGCCCCATCTCGGCTTCGTCGGTCAGGTCCCACAGATCGGCGTAGACCTTCTCGCCGGCGAGGGCCGAGACCGAGAGCGGCGTCACGAATTCCGCTCCCGCACGCGTCAGAACCGGCGTCACCGCCGCTCCCGCCCGGCGCAGGCGGCGGATCAGGTCGAGTGACTTGTAGGCCGCGATACCGCCGCCGATGATGAGGAGGATGCGTTTGCCTGTCAGCATGGCGGGACCCTATTGCGCCGGCTGCACGGCCACAAGCTAGCGCAGCGCCGCGCAGGGATCGGCGTCGCGACCCGCCGGTGGCTCGGTCATCACAACCATGTCGAAGGGGGCAACGGTTTCATCCGTGGTCTGCCCGACGGACAACACCGACAGCTCTGGCCGGGCGCGCGCCAACAACGCCGGCACGCCGCGATCCGTCCGCGCGTGACCGTTTCCGGTGATGATCGCCACCGGCCCGCCCGTGTCATCAAACGCATTCAAGGCCGCCTGCGCGAGCATGGCGTCGCGCAGGCGCTGCGCCTCGACCATGCCGGGCAGCATCTCGTCGGGCAGAAGGCCGCAATGCGCTTCGGCCTGCTCGGTTCATCCGGACATCGCGTTCATCCTCGGAAAGAGGCTCGGACAGGCCGAAAGCCATGCCTCCGTCGAGGGCCGCCGCGGCCCCTTCGCGAACTGAAAGGCGCAGATCAGCGCGCGAGACTTCGGCCCCGACGATGCGTGCGTCTTCCGCCGCTTCAAAGATCGGCGCGTATAGGGCGAGGTCGGGCCAGCCGCGCTCTTCCCACTGCAGCGCCGGGCCCAGCTCTTCGGGCGGTGCTCCGGCCATGTCCGTGGCGACGGGGCCAAGTTCGGGGGGCAGCATCTCGAACACGACGGCTGCAGGCCGCAGCTCTTCAATCCAGCGTGCCTGGTTCAGGTGATGCTCGGGGACGTCGTGCTCTTCACCCATGACGACGATGTCGGCACCGGGCACAAGGTCTTGCGAAAACGTCGGCGCCGCCCCGAGGGATAGGAGGGCGGCGCCGAGACAGGCGGCACGGGCGATACGGACCCGGCCGTCATTCCTAAGTGTGTCCATCACGACAGGAAGTTGTGAACCTCGGAGCATTGCGTCTCGAGCGACTTGCGCATCTTGCCGAACGCCGCCGCCTCGAGCTGGCGGACCCGCTCTTTCGACAGCCCGAGTTCGGTGCCCAGACTTTCCAGCGTCCGGGGCTGGTCGCGCAGCTTGCGCTCGCGAACGATGAAGCGCTCGCGGTCGTTGAGTTGCTGCATCGCCTCGACCAGCCAGATCCGCAGCGTGTCGACATCCTTGGCGTGGCTTACCGTTTCGTCGGCCTGCGCCGCATCGTCTTCGAGCGCGTCGATCCATTGACGGCCTTCGTCCTCGGTCGACTGAGTGGCATTCAGCGAGAAGTCGGAGCCGGCAAGCCGCCCTTCCATCATTTCGACGTCGTGGAGGGGCACTCCAACCTCCGTCGAAATCATCTCGCGCATCTTCTGCCGGTCCAGCCGCTCGCCGCGGGCCGCGGCCTCGCGCTCAAGCCGGGCCTGAACGCGCCGCATGTTGAAGAACAGCGACTTCTGCGACGAGGTCGAGCCGGTACGAACCATCGACCAGTTGCGCATCACGTAGTCCTGGATCGACGCCTTGATCCACCAGACGGCATAGGTCGAAAAGCGCACGCCGCGGTCGGGGTCGAACTTGTCGGCCGCCTTCATGAGGCCCAATCCGGCCTCCTGGATGAGGTCGTTCATCGGCGCGCCGTAACGCTTGAACTTCGCGGCCATCGAGATCGCGAGGCGCATGTAGGCTGTGATCAGCCGGTGCAGCGCCGCTTCGTCGCGGTGATCGCGCCAGGCGTAGGCCAGCCGCAGTTCGGTTTCGGCGTCCAGAAGCTCTGCCTGCATCGCTCGGCGCGATAGCGTCTGATCGGAAAATCCATCGAAAGCCACGTGTCTTGCTCCCCAAGTGTTTTCGTAGGCGCGCGTGTTGTTCTCGGTCGAGGGCCCTGTGCCTTGATCCGCGCGTTCGAAGCATTAAGGCGCGGCAGCCGCGGAAAGTTCCCGACAAATGTTGCAAAAGACATGGTGCGCCCTAGGCGGTGACAACGTGATGACGCCACGCACATTTCGCAATTGGACGGGCGGCCGAGGTTCGCGCAACCTCCCTGCCATGCGTTACATTCTGCACATCGCCGATCCCGGCTATTCCTCGTGGTCGATGCGCGCGGGCCTGATCCTGGCGCGCTTCGACATCCCGCATGACCTCGTGATCCACCGCATCTACGAGAACCCGCCACTGCCCATGCAGATCGGGTTGCCGCCGGCGCGGACGGTTCCCGTCCTCGTCGCCCCGGACGGCACGGTGATCCGCGACACGTTAGCCATCGCCGAAGAGCTTGCCTCGCGCCATCCGGACCTGCCCCTCTGGTCCGCAGATCCGGCGTTGCGCATCCTCGCCCGTTCGCTGGCGGCCGAGATGCACGCTTCGTTCACGGCGCTGCGGTCCCGCTGCCCGATGTGCCTGCGGGTGGCTTATGACGACGTGCCGGTGCCGGACGATCTGGCCGCCGATCTCGACCGGCTCGAGGTTCTCTGGAGCGACGCGCTCGACCGATCTGGGGGGCCGTGGCTCGCGGGCGAGTGGTCGGTTGCCGACGCCTTCTTCGCGCCCGTGGCTGCGCGCATCGCGGGCTACGGTCTGCCTGTCGGTCCGACCGCGGCCGCTTACGCCACGCGCCACCTGCAGGATGATGCCTTCGTTGCATGGCGGGTATCGGGCCTGCGCGAGGGGGCGGACCTGCACGAGACGGTCTATCGCCAGCCCTACCCCCGCAGAGAGTGGCCAAAGGAGATCGCGGCCAAGCGTTAACCGTCCGCTAAGCAGAGTGACGCTACCGAGGCGCATGACCGCCCGCGCCTACACCGTCGCCTTCGAGGGCATCGAGACCCGAGAGGTCGAGGTGCAGTGCGCCATGGCCGCCGGCATGCCCGGATTTTCTATCGTCGGCCTGCCGGACAAGGCGGTCAGTGAGGCGCGGGACCGGGTGCGCTCGGCGCTCCAGGCCATGTCGATCGCGTTGCCGTCCAAGCGGGTGATCGTGAACCTGTCGCCGGCCGGCCTGCCGAAGGAGGGGTCGCATTTCGACCTGCCCATTGCCCTCGCGCTCTTGGCAGCCATCGACGTCCTGCCACGCGAGATGGTCGAGGGCGTGACCGCCCTCGGCGAATTGTCGCTCGACGGAACGTTGCTGCCCGTGATCGGCGCCCTGCCGGCCGCGCTGCACGCTGCCAGCCGTCACCGCACCCTCATATGTCCAAAGGCCTGCGGGGCAGAGGCCGCCTGGGTCGAGGCCGCGCAGGTGCTCGCGCCGGATACGCTTCACGCCGCCATCGCGCATTTCACGGGCCAGCGGCCCCTTCCCCCGGCCGAACCGGGCGAGGTCGAGAGGGCGACAGGTGGTCCCGATCTCGCCGAGGTCCGGGGGCAAGAGCGGGCCAAACGCGCGCTGGAAATCGCAGCCGCAGGGCGTCACCACCTGATCTTCGTCGGCCCGCCCGGCTCGGGGAAGTCGATGCTCGCCCGCCGCCTGCCTGGCCTCATGCCCCCGATGAGCGCGCGCGAGGCGCTGGATACGTCGATGATCCACTCGCTCGCGGGGCTGGTAGAGGAAGGCGGCATCACCCGCCACCGCCCCTTCCAGGAACCGCACCACACCGCCTCGATGGCCGCCATCGTGGGCGGCGGAAAGGGCGCGAAACCGGGCCAGATCAGTCTTGCGCATAACGGGGTGCTTTTCATGGACGAATTCCCTGAATTCGCTCGGTCCGTGCTCGAAACCCTGCGCCAGCCGATCGAGACGGGCGAGGTCGTCGTCTCCCGCGCGAACGCGCATGTCCGCTACCCGTGCCGCTTCCTTCTGGTCGCCGCCGCCAATCCCTGCCGGTGCGGTCACCTTTTCGACCCGGGCAACGCCTGTTCCCGCGCCCCCGCCTGCGGCGAGGATTACATGTCGCGCATCTCGGGGCCGCTGATGGATCGCTTCGACCTGCGAATCGAAGTACCGCCCGTGGCGTTCTCGGATCTCGACCTGCCGCCGACCGGCGAGGCGTCGGCCGTCGTTGCCGCACGGGTCGCTGCCGCGCGCGCCCTGCAGGCCGAGCGCTACCGCGACCACCCGGACGTCACCGTGAACGCCGATCTCGCCGGCGCGCTGCTTGACAGTGCCGCAGCACCGGACGAGGCCGGAAAGGCGCTGCTGCACAAGGCGGCTGACCGGTTCGGGCTGACCGCAAGGGGCTATCACCGCATCCTGCGCGTGGCCCGCACCATCGCCGACCTCGAAGGCGCGACGGCGGTGTGCAGCCACCATGTCGGCGAAGCGCTGTCCTACCGCCTCGTCACCCGGCGGTCGACGGACTGAGCCCGCTCAGCCGCCCTCTGCGACACGACGTTCAATCGCGTCCCAGATCGCGCCCGCGACGTTAGAGCCGTCGAACCGCTCCATCTCTTGGATGCCTGTGGGCGAGGTCAGGTTGATCTCGGTCAGGTAGTCGCCGATCACGTCGATACCGACGAAGACCTGGCCCTTCTCGCGCAGGGTCGGTCCGATTGCCGCACAGATCTCACGATCCCGCTCGGTCAGCTCGGACTTCTCGGCACGCCCGCCCACATGCATGTTCGACCGCGTCTCGCCCGTCTGCGGCACCCGGTTGATCGCCCCGGCCGGTTCACCGTCGACGAGGATGATGCGCTTGTCCCCCTTCGATACTGCGGGAAGGTACTTCTGCGCGATGAGCGGCTCGCGGTTGATGCCCGAGAACAGCTCGTGCAGCGAGGCGAGGTTGCCGTCGTCCTGCCGCAGGCGAAAGACACCGGCGCCGCCGTTGCCGAAGAGCGGCTTGACGATGATGTCGCCATGCTCGGCCTTGAAGGCCCGCAGCGCTGCCAGATCCCGCGCGATGACGGTGGGCGGGATGAGGTCGGGGAACTGCAGGACGAGCAGCTTTTCAGGATAGTTCCGCACCCAGAACGGATCGTTCACGACCAAGGCTTTTCCGGCGAGCCCGTCGAGCAGGTGGGTGGTTGTGATGTATCCCATGTCGAAGGGCGGGTCCTGCCGGAGCCAGACGACGTCGAACTCGGCCAGATCGACCTCGCGCGTCTCACCCAGGTGGGCATGGTCACCGCGGACCCGCTGCACCTTCAGGTCCGAGCCCCGGGCCAGAACACGCCCGTTCTGCCAGGCAAGGCGGTCCGGGGTATAAACGAAAAGTTCGTGCCCCCGCGCCTGCGCTTCTTCCGCCAAGCGGAAAGTGCTGTCGGCGTCGATATCGACCGCCTGGATCGGGTCCATCTGAATGGCAACGGACAGGGTCATGCGAGCTTTCTCCACGCTGGAACGCAGCGCAATCTGGGCCGTCGGGGCCGCCGAGGCAAGCCGATCACATGAAGGCGTTTTCCAGGATCTCCACCCGGCCGGCCCCGTCCACCGTCGCAACATCCACCCGCGCCTCGGTCAGAGAGCCGTTCGCTTCGGCCTCGAGATAAAGCTCGGCCGTCGCATGGATCCGCGCAATCTGCCGGGGCGAGACCCGCTCCAGAGCCCAGCCGTGGCGCTTGGCGCGCTTGACCTCCACGAAAACGACACGCTCGCCCTCGCGGAAGATCAGGTCGATCTCGCCCCAGCGCGAGCGCCATCGCCGCGCTACGAGAAGGGCGCCGCGGCGGGTGTAGACGCGGGCAACCTGATCTTCGGCGGCGAGTCCCGCGTGATGGGCAAGCGCGCCCGAAAGCTGCTTCTCACGGCTAGGTTCGGGCGGCTGAGACGGGGTCGGTCTGGGCTGATCGGGCACGTCGTCCTGCAACTGGCGCATTGGGCGCCGCTGCCCGCAGTGGTCGGCACCGCCCCCCGCAAACCTGAAAGAAAGCTGCGTGCTCAAGCCCCCCGCCCGAGGCGAAGCGCCATCTGGTACACGTCGCGTCGCGGCGCACCGACCGCCTCCGAAACCACCTTGGCCGCGTCCTTCACGCTCATCGTCTGGAGTGCCTCCTTCAACGCCGCCTCGATATCGTCTTCCCCGGCCTCGCGGCGGTCGCGGTCGATCACGAGCACGATCTCACCCCGCGGCGGGTCGCGCTCGATCCCTTCCAGCAGTTCCGAGAGGCGCCCCTGCCGCACCTCTTCGAATCGCTTGGTCAGTTCCCGGCAAAGGGCCGCCTCGCGATCCCCCAGCCGTGACACGATTTCCCTAATGGTTGCCGAACATCTCTGCGCCGTCTCGAAAAAGACCAGCGTCGCCGGCGTCCGCCCCAACTCGTCCAGCACGCGAGACCGGGCGCCGGAGGCGGCCGGCAGGAACCCCGCGAACAGGAAGCGGTCGGTCGGCAGGCCCGAAAGGCTCAGCGCGGCCAGGGCGGCGGAGGGCCCCGGCGCGGTGGTCACCTTGTATCCCGCGGCCCGCGCGTCACGCGCCAGCGCATATCCAGGGTCGGCGACAAGCGGCGTGCCTGCATCGGACGCGTAGGCGACGGATTTTCCCGCCTCGAGCGCAGCAAGGATGCCCGGCCGGGCGCGCTCTCCGTTGTGGTCGTGGTAGCTGACCAGGCGCCGGTCGCCGAGCGGGATGCCGTGAATCTCCATCAGGTGGCGCAGAACGCGCGTGTCCTCGGCCGCGAGCATGTCGGCGTCGCGCAGCACGTCCAGCGCCCGCAGTGTGATGTCGCGCGCCGCGCCGATCGGTGTGGCGACGAGGTAGAGCCCCGGAGCAAGACCGCTCATCGGCAGGCTCGCGATTTACAGCGGCCCCGCGCTTCCATACAACTCACCGTGTTCTCCACTCTCAGGGATGCCCGTGATGTTCGCCTTTCTTTCCGACCTCCGCAAGCGGGCCGCCGTCGGCCTCGTCCTCGCTCTGACCGGACTGGCAGGCTGCGCAGGTCTTCCCGTCGCCGGGCCGGGGGCCGGTGGCGACGGCCCGAGGGTCGACACGAGCGCCCCAGTGCCGGTGGCGCTTCTGCTGCCGCGGGGCGGTTCGGGCGGCGACGCCTCGGTCTCGGCGTCGATGGAGAACGCGGCGCGGCTTGCCATGGCCTCGGCCCCGGGCGCGCAGATCGACCTGCGGGTGTATGACACCGGCGGCTCGCCCGCGGGCGCTTCGGCCGCCGCGACCACGGCGGTCAACGAGGGTGCGCAGATCATCCTCGGGCCGCTCTACAGCCAGTCGATCAGCGCCGTCACGCCTGTCGTCTCGGGTCAGAACATCAACGTTCTGAGCTTTTCGAACAACACTGCGGTCGCCGGCGGCAACGTCTTCGTGCTCGGGCAGACCTTTGTCGACGTGGCCGAACGGCTGACGAGCTTCGCCCGCCAGCAGGGCCGCCCCTCTGTCGCCATCGTCCATGCCGAAGGCGTCGCCGGCGAAGCGGGGCGCGACGCGATCCTGCAGGCTGCGCAATCGGCAGGCATGGAGGTCGCGACCGTGCAGTCCTACCCGCTGAGCCAGCAGGGCATCACCCAGGCCGCGCCGCGCATCGCCCGGGCCGTCAACGAGTCCGGCGCCACCGCGATGTTCCTGACGGCCAACGTGGACGCCGACCTCCCGCTGCTCGCGACCGCCCTGCCCGAGAACGGCATCAGCCCGGCGCAGGTGCAGTACCTGGGTCTGACCCGCTGGTCCGCCGCCCCCGAGGCGCTGAGCCTGCCGGGCCTTCAAGGCGGCCTCTTCGCCCTGCCCGACAACAGCGCGCTCGAGCGGTTCAACGCGCAGTACCGCGCCGCCTACGGCTCGGCCCCGCACCCGCTGGCGGGCGTCGCCTATGACGGCATGCGCGCCGTGAGCACGCTGCTGGCCGAGGGCCGCTCGGACGCGCTGTCGCAGCGCGCTCTGACCCGCCGCGACGGGTTCGAAGGGGCGTACGGCGCCTTCCGCCTGCTGCCCAACGGCACCAACGACCGTGCGCTTGCGGTCGCCACAATCCGGAACAACGAAGTCGTCATCCTTGACCCAGCCCCATCCAGCACCGGTCGCGCGGGCTTCTGAAGCCGCCGGACCGGACGACACGCACCGCCTTCCGCCGGGACTCATCGTTCCGGCGGAAGAGCTTTTCGACGCCCCGACCGTGCGCGCCGCGATCGAGGCCGCGATAGACCCCGACGACAGCAGTACCGTGCGCAGGGCCGCCGTGGCCGAACTGCGCCGCGTCCAGGACGCCGCTCGCGCCCGCATTGCCGAGGCCTTCGCCGCCAAGCCCCTCGCATCGCGCGAAACGCTGTCCGCCTACTCCTGGCTGACGGACCGACTGGTCGAAACGATCTTCGATCTCATCATCACGCATCTTCACCCCAAGCCGAACCCGACGAAGGGCGAGCGGCTCGCCGTCCTCGCGGTCGGCGGCTACGGCCGCGCCGAGATGGCGCCGTTTTCCGACGTGGACCTTCTGTTCCTCAGCCCGTGGAAGCTGACCGCCTGGGCCGAGAGCGTCATCGAATCGATGCTCTACATCCTGTGGGACCTGCGGATGAAGGTCGGCCATGCCTCGCGCACGGTGACGGACTGCATCCGGCTGGGCCGCGAGGACGTGACGATCCGAACAGCGCTGCTGGAGCACCGCTTCCTCTGCGGCGAGCGACCCATCGCGGACGAGCTTGAGGCGCGTCTCTGGTCCGAGCTGTTCGAAGGGACCGAGGCCGAGTTCATCACCCAGAAGCTCGCCGAGCGGACCGAGCGCCACCAGAAGCAGGGCGGCCAGCGCTATGTGGTCGAACCCAACGTGAAAGAGGGCAAGGGCGGCCTGCGCGATCTTCAGACGCTGTTCTGGATTGCCAAGTACGTCAACCACGTCACCGACGTCGCCGACCTCGTCCAGAAAGGGACCTACACCGCGCACGAGTTCGAGAGCTTCGTCCGGGCCGAGAGCTTCCTTCTGGCCGTGCGCTGCCACCTGCACCTGATCGCGGGGCGGGCGCAGGATCAGCTGACCTTCGACATGCAGGTCGAGGTCGCCCAGCGCATGGGCTACCAGGACGGCAAGGGACGCCGCGCGGTCGAGCATTTCATGCAGGCCTATTTCCGCCACGCCACCCGCGTGGGCGAACTGACGCGCATCCTGCTGACCGCGCTCGAGGCCGACCACAAGAAGCAGGAGCCGGCGCTGATCGGCCTGTTCCGCCGGCGCAAGCGGCTGCGGCCGGGCTACGCCCTGAAGCAGAACCGCCTGACATACGCGGATGCCGACGCCTTCCTTTCGGACAAGCTGAACCTTCTGCGTATCTTCGACGAAGCGCTCCGGACAGGCTACCTGCTGCATCCCGACGCGATGCGCCTGATCGCGGCGAACCTGCGGCTGATCGACGACGAGATGCGGCGCAACCCGGAGGCGGTGCGCATCTTCTTCGACATGCTGCTGAAGCATCCGAACCCCGACCGGGCCCTTCGGCGGATGAACGAGCTTGGCGTGCTGGCCGCCTTCATCCCAGAGTTCGAGCCCATCGTGGCGATGATGCAATTCAACATGTACCACCACTACACGGTGGACGAGCACACCATACAGTGCATCCGCCACCTTTCCGAGATCGAGGCAGGCGAGCATCGCGACGATCTTCCCCTGTCATCCGGCATTGTGGACGGCGGCATCTCGCGGAAGCTTCTCTACACCGCACTGCTTCTGCACGACATCGGCAAGGGCCGGGACGAGGATCACGCCGTCGTCGGCGCCCGCATCGCCCGGAAGGTGTGCCCGCGGCTGGGGCTGAGCCGCGCCGACACGGAAACGGTCGAATGGCTGGTGCGCTATCATCTCTTGATGTCGGACATGGCCCAGAAGCGCGACCTGAGCGACCCGCGCACGGTGCGCGACTTTGCCAAGGCGGTGCGAACGAAGAAGCGGCTGGACCTGCTGACCTTGCTGACCGTCTGCGACATCCGCGGCGTGGGTCCCGGCACCTGGAACAATTGGAAAGCGCAGCTGCTGCGCACGCTCCACCGTGAAACGGCCTTCGCGCTGGAAAACGGGCTCGAGGCGCTGAACCGCGAGAACCGCGGCAACGAGGCCAAGCGTGCCCTGCGCGAGGCGCTGTCGGATTGGCCCGCCAAGGACCTGCGAGCCGAAACGGCGCGGCACTACCCGCCCTACTGGCAGGGCCTTGGCATCGCGAGCCACACGGCCTTCGCGCACCTGCTGCGCAACATCGAAGACAACCAGATCCGCATCGACATCACCGATGACGTGGACCGCGACGCCACCCGCATCTGCTTTGCGATGGTCGATCACCCCGGGATCTTCTCGCGCCTCGCCGGGGCGCTGGCGCTGGTGGGCGCGAACGTGGTGGATGCGCGAACCTACACCTCGAAGGACGGCTATGCGACGGCGGTTTTCTGGGTGCAGGACGGCGACGGGCATCCTTACGATCCATACCGCCACGACCGCCTGAAGGGGATGATCGACAAGACCCTGCGCGGCGAGGTCATCGCCCGCGACGCGATGGAAAGCCGCGACAAGCTGAAGAAGCGCGAGCGTGGCTTCCGCGTCCCGACCTCCATCGCCTTCGACAACGAGGGATCCGAGATCTACACGATCATCGAGGTCGACACCCGCGACCGCCCCGGGCTGCTGCACGACCTGACGCGGGTGCTGGCCAACAGCAACATCTCGATCGCGAGCGCGGTGATCGCGACCTATGGTGCGCAGGTCGTGGATACGTTCTACGTCAAGGACATGTTCGGGCTGAAGATCTACACCGACGCAAAGCAGAAGGCGCTGGAGCGCAAGCTGCGCGAGGCAATCGACGCCGGCGCAAAACGGGCCCGCGCCTGAAGGCGGCGGCTTCCCCCCACGTTCACCCGCTTGCCTCGCCCGTGCGGCGCATCCATAGCGGACGACGGACCGCCCATCTCGGAGAGACGAATGCCCCCCTCGCGCCTCATTTCCGGCTTCATGACTGTCGGCGTCTGGACGCTGGCCTCGCGTGTCCTGGGCTTCGTGCGCGACATCATGATCGCGGCCTTCCTGGGCGCGGGCCCCGTGGCCGAAGCGTTCCTCGTGGCCTTCGCGCTGCCTAACATGTTTCGCCGGTTCTTTGCCGAAGGCGCGTTCAACACGGCCTTCGTACCGATGTTTTCGAAGAAGGTCGAAAGCGGCGAGGACCCGCAGACCTTTGCGCAGAACGCATTTGCGGGCCTTGCGGCCGTGCTGATCGTTCTGTCGATCATAGCCCATGTCGCCATGCCTGCGCTGGTCTTTGCCATGGCCTCGGGGTTCACCGAGGATAACCGCTTTGATCTTGCGGTGACCTTCGGGCGGATCTGCTTTCCCTACATCCTGCTCATCTCGCTGGCGGCCTTGCTGTCGGGCGTGCTGAACGCCACGAACCGTTTCATCGCCGCGGCCGCCGCGCCGGTCCTTCTGAACGTTGCACTCGTCAGCGCGCTCATCATCGGCGATCAGCTGGGGTGGCCCGCGGGGCTGACGCTGGCCTGGACCGTGCCGATTGGGGGCATCCTGCAACTGGGCCTCGTCTGGGTCGCCGCGTCGCGCGCCGGCTTTACCCTCTATCCCCGCCTGCCCCGCCTCACGCCCGAGATGAAGCGCCTCGCGCGGATCATGGGGCCGGCCATGCTGGCGGGTGGCGTCGTGCAGGTGAACCTGCTGGTCGGGCGCCAGGTGGCGAGCTTCTTTGACGGGGCCATCGCGTGGCTCTCGTATGCGGACCGGCTGTATCAGCTGCCCCTGGGCGTCGTCGGCATCGCCATCGGCGTTGTGCTGCTGCCCGACCTGTCGCGGCGCCTGCGCGCGAGCGACGACGCGGGCGGTCAGGACGCCCTGTCGCGCGCGGCCGAGTTCGCGCTCGTCCTGACCGTGCCCTGCACCGTGGCCTTCGTCACTGTTCCGGTGCCTCTGATCGCGACCCTTTTCCAGCGCAGCGCGTTCGACGCCGACGACACCGCGGCGACCGCTCTGCTGCTGGCGATCTATGGGCTGGGGCTGCCCGCCTTCGTGCTGCAGAAGGTCTGGCAACCTCTTTACTTCGCGCGCGAAAACACCCGGACGCCGTTTCACTACGCGCTGGTGAGTCTGGTGGTGAACGCGGTCGTCGCCGTCGGCCTGGCGCCGGTGATCGGCTATCCCGCGGCCGCGCTCGGGACCACGCTTGCGGCCTGGGTCATGGCGGGCCTGCTGATCCGCGGCGCGCGCAGCATGGGCGAAGCGGCCCGCCCGGATGCCCGCTTCCGCCGCCGCCTGCCCCGCCTGATCGGCGCGTCGATCGCCATGGGCGTGGTGATCTGGGTGCTGAACGTGTTGCTGGCGCCGCTATTCGGCGGACCTTGGCAGATGCTGGCGCTGGCGATCCTGGTGGCGAGCGGCGCCGTGGCCTATTTCGCGATCGGTCACGCGATGGGGGCCGTCGCCTTCCGCGAGATCCGGGGCGCGGTCCGTCGCCGAAAGCAGGTTACCTCTGACGCAGCTTCGCCATCACCCGGCTCCACCCCCCAGGCGAAACGATGAAGGACAGCAGGAAGCCCGCGACGAACCCCGAAAGGTCGGCGACCCACGTGGCCGACCCGCCGAAGAGCAGACCGAACACCAGCTGGATGCCCAGAAGGAACGCGATGAGCGAGAACGCCCTGATCCGCTGCTCGCCCAGCGCGCCGAGGCCGGTCCACATCAGGAACGTGTAGCACCCGATCAGGCCGTAGACCGCCGGGTAGCCCCCGACGAGCGCCGTCTCGGCCCCCGGAACGAGGCCATAGATCAGGGCCCCGGAAATCGAGGCGACGGCCCAGACCGCGAGGACCGCCCAGGCGGCGAAGCTCTCGGCGACCAGCTTGCCCATCGCCAGCAGGAACACCACGACGAAGAGCATGTGCGTGAAGCCAAGGTGCACGAAGGAATAGCTGACCAGCCGCAGAAGATGGCGCGGCGGGAACTGCCCGACCTCGACCATTTGGTCCCAGCGCTGCGGCGAAAAGGCGAACCCGTTCAGCGCCTCGATCCGCAGGCCGACGCCGCGCGCGCCGCCGATCACGCCGGCGGTTCCGGCCTGGAACACAAGCTCGATCGCAAAGATCGCGACGGCCAGCGCCACGACCACGGGGGGCAGCGCGTTGAAGGGATTGGCGTTGTGGTCGGAAAGGGACATCGGGCAGCTTCCTTGACGGGGTCCGGCCCCCTCGGTAAGCCGTCCCGGTCCAATAAAAAAGCCCCGGATCCCACACATGGCCGAGACTCGTTTCACCCCCCGCGTCCTGTCTGGCATCCAGCCTTCGGGCGGCCTGACGCTCGGCAACTACCTTGGTGCCATCAAGCGCTTCGTGCAGACGCAGAATGCCGCCACCCACGAGACGCTGTTCTGCATCGTCGACCTGCACGCGATGACCGTGTGGCAGGACCCCGCCGCGCTGACCCGCAACACGCGCGAACTCGCCGCCGGATACCTGGCGAGCGGCATCGACCCCGAGAAGTCCATCCTGTTCAACCAGTCCCAGGTGCCCGAGCACACGCAGTTGGGGTGGATCTTCAACACCGTGGCCCGCATGGGCTGGATGGGTCGGATGACCCAATGGAAGGACAAGGCGGGCAAGAACGCCGAGGCCGCCTCGTTGGGGCTGTTCGCCTATCCCGCCCTGATGGCGGCCGACATGATGATCTACCACGCCACCCACGTGCCCGTGGGCGAGGATCAGAAGCAGCATGTGGAGCTGACGCGCGACATCGCGACCAAGTTCAACCACGACTACGACACCGCCTTCTTCCCTCTGATCGAGCCCGTGATCGAAGGCCCCGCGACCCGCGTCATGTCCTTGCGCGACGGGTCGAAGAAGATGTCGAAGTCGGACCCGTCGGATGCCAGCCGGATCAACATGACCGACGACGCCGACACGATCTCGAAAAAGATCCGCAAGGCCCGGACCGATGCCGAACCCCTTCCCGAAATCTATGAGGGCCTGAAGGACCGGCCCGAGGCGCGCAACCTCGTCAACATCTACGCGGGCCTCGCCGACTGCAGCGTGACCGACGTGATGGCCAGGCATGCGGGGGAAGGCTTCGGGGAGTTCAAGCCGGCGCTGGCCGATCTGGCGGTGGAGAAGCTCGCGCCGATCTCGGCCGAGATGGCCCGGCTGATGGAAGACCCGGCCGAAATCGACCGCATCCTTTCCCGCGGCGCCGAGCGTGCCCGCGAGATTGCCGCGCCGATTCTGGCCGAGACCTACCGGATCGTCGGCCTCGTCCGGTGACCTCGGACGCGTGAGAGAAGTGTAGGAGTCGTGTAGGACTTTCGTCGGACTCTTGTGCGAGCCTTGCGTCGGTGCGCGCGGGGGGGGGGCAGGTCTTACCCTTTGCCGAACGCCCCCCTCACTTGAGGCGAAACAGAAGCTCCCTGCCGCCGTCGAAGGTCAGCCTATCCGCGTGCCCGATCGCTTCGGCGCCGACCTTGCGCAACAGACCGAGCATCGGGTCGTTCTCTGGCTCGGTCGTCACGTAGAGGCGTGGGAATCTTCCGTCCGACAACGCCGCCCTGACCAAGGCTTGTCCGGCACCGCGCCGCCTGTAGTCAACCCGAACGCAAAGAAGCGCCAGCAGAGGCCATCCCAGGAACTCGATGGGTGAAGTTCGCAGGTAACCGACCGCGCGGCCGTCGCCGTCTTCGGCGACAAGCAGCTGCCCGGCCTGAAGGTTCAGGCGACGGTCCCCGATGAACTCGTCGAACGCGAGGAGATCGGGATAGTCGCCCAATGCGCCGAAACGGATACGCGTCATGATGAACGCATAGTCTCCTGTCGCGTCAGCCGGAAGCCTCTGTTCCACGTAGTCCGGTTTCACCGCGCTATCCCACCACCCCTCCAAATCCGGGCAGTTGCGCCATCTGGACGCCCCCCGGCCAATCGCGCTACCCCTGCCAGGCACGGACGAGACGAGGGAGCGCGGCATGGCGATCGGCACGGATATCAGGACCTGGTTCGAGGGGCAGTGGCACGAGGGCGACCCCGCCATCATCCGCGCCGCCGATCACGGGGCTTGGCTGGGGTCGTCGGTCTTCGATGGCGCGCGGTATGCCCGGGGGGTCGCGCCTGACCTGCTGGCCCATTGCGAGCGGGTGAACCGGTCGGCCAGGGCGCTGATGATGACGCCGACGATGGAGGCCACTCGCATGGTCGAGATCGTGCGCCAGGGGCTGGCGCTGTATCCCGCCGATGCCACACTTTACATCCGGCCGATGTACTGGGCCATCGACGGCGGCCCCGGCGCCATCGCGGCGGGCGAGACGACGGGCTTCGCCATCTGCCTCGAGAGCATCCCGCTCGCCCCCGAGGACGCCACGACGACGCTGACGACGACGCGGTTTCGCCGGCCGGTGCTGGAAAGCGCCGTGGTCAATGCCAAGGCGGGCTGTCTCTATCCCAACAACGCACGCATGATCCGCGAGGCGCAGGCCAAGGGGTTCGGCAACGCGCTGGTCGCCGACGCGCTTGGCAACGTGGCCGAAAGCGCCACAGCCAATGTCTTCATCGCGAAGGACGGCGTTGTGTTCACGCCCGTCCCGAACGGCACGTTCCTGGCAGGGATCACCCGCGCCCGGCATATCGACCTCTTGCGCCGCGATGGCGTGGAGGTGGTCGAGACGGTTGTGACCTTCGACGACGTGCGCGCCGCAGACGAGGTCTTCCTGACCGGCAACATGTCCAAGATCACGCCCGTCACCGCCTTCGACGACGTGACGTATGCCCCAGGTCCCATCGCGAAGCGGGCGCGGCAGCTTTACTGGGACTGGGCGCTGTCGGAATGAGCGGCGCGCCGGTGGACACAGGGCGCCCCCTCGGACAAGATCGCCCCGCGACAGGGGGGTCGTGATGCGCAAGTTCCTCGTCATTCTGGATGACAGCCGCGAGTGCCTGAACGCCATGCGCTACGCCGCGATGCGGGCGGCCAAGACGGGCGGCGGCGTGACCATCCTGTCAATCATCCCGCCTGAAGAGTTCCAGCACTGGCTGGGCGTCGGCACCCTCATGCGCGAGGAATCCCGCGAGCGGATCGAGGCCCATTTCGAGGTCTTCGCCAAGTGGATGCGCGACCGGCAGAACGTCTTTCCCGAGCTTGTCATCCGCGAGGGCGAGGCGGTGAACCAGATCCTCGCCCAGATCCGCGAGGATGAAAACATCGGGGTCCTGGTGCTTGGCGCCAGCGAAGAGGGCGGGCCGGGTCCCCTTGTGAGCCAGTTGTCGCGAGGTGCGGGCGGGCTGCCGGTGCCGCTGACCATCGTGCCGGGCGGGCTGAGCAAGGACCAGCTCGAGGCCATCACGTGAGTCCCGCGCCGGTTTCGGCCGCCCCGCCGCAACGCGTCGCGTGGATCGACCGGGCGCGGGGCGTCGCGCTGCTGGCGATGATCGTCTATCACTTCAGCTTCGACCTGGCGCTGTTCGGGGTGGTCCGGTGGGATGTCGGCGGCGCCCCGCACTGGCGCGGTTTCGCGATCCTGATCGCTGCGAGCTTCATCGCCCTGTCGGGGCTGTCGCTGGCGCTGTCGGCGCGAGGCGGGATACGCTGGCGGGCGTTCCTGCGGCGGCTGGCCCTGCTGGTCGCGGCGGCGGCGGCGGTCACGGTGGGCACGTGGTTCGCCATGGGCACGCCGGTCACGTTCGGCATCCTGCACGCCATCGCGCTGTTTTCGGTGCTGGCCCTGCCATTCCTGCGGACGCCGCCCTGGGTGCCGGCGGTGGTGGCGGTGGTCGTGTTCCTCGTGCCCTTCGCGGTGCAGTCCGAGGCGCTCTCGGCCTTGTGGCTCTATCCGCTGGGCCTTGACCCGACGCCGATCCCGTCCTTCGACTACGAGCCGCTGTTCCCGTGGTTTGCGGCCATGCTCGCCGGGATCGCCGCCGCGCCCTACCTGCCCACGCCACGTTCGCCGGTGGCGCCGGACCTGCTGGCGCGGATGGGGCGGCACAGCCTGGCGATCTACCTGCTGCACCAGCCGATCCTGTTCGGGCTGCTCCTCGGGGCGCGGCAACTCGCGCTACTTTAGAATCGTTCCAAGTCCTTGACCCGGCGCGGCCGATCCCGCATATAGGTCCCAGCGCCCCGAAGGAGTCCGCCCATGTTCATCCAGACCGAATCCACGCCGAACCCCGCGACCCTGAAGTTCCTGCCGGGCCAGACCGTGCTCGAGACCGGGACCGCAGACTTTCCCACGCGCGAAGCGGCGCAGGCCTCGCCGCTGGCCAGCCGGATCTTCGACATCGAAGGGACGACCGGGGTCTTCTTCGGCAACGACTTCGTGACCGTCACCAAGTCCGAGGCGACCGAATGGGATCACGTGAAACCGTCGATCCTGGGCGCGATCATGGAGCATTTCCAGTCCGGCCAGCCCGTCATGGCGGGTGAGAGCGACCACGCCTCGGGCCACGCCGAACACACCGGCCCGGACCAGGAGATCGTCGTCCAGATCAAGGAACTGCTCGACACCCGCGTGCGCCCTGCCGTGGCGCAGGATGGTGGCGACATCACCTTCCACGGCTTCGACCGCGGGGTGGTCTACCTGCACATGCAAGGTGCCTGCGCCGGGTGCCCCTCGTCGACGCTGACGCTGAAGATGGGGATCGAGAACCTGCTGCGGCACTACATCCCCGAGGTGGTCGAGGTGCGGCCGGTTGCCTGACCGGACCATCCTTGCCTTCGACACATCGGCCGCGCATTGCGCGGCCGCTTTGCTGTCGGGGGGGCAGATCGTGGCCGAAGCCTTCGAAGAGATGCCCCGCGGTCAGGCCGAACGGCTGATGCCGATGGTGGCCGAGTTGCTGGAGCGCGCGGGCGTGGCGGTCGCCGACGTGGATGCCATCGGGGTCGGGACCGGGCCGGGGAACTTCACCGGCATCCGCGTGGCCGTCGCGGCGGCGCGCGGGATGGGGCTGGGGGCCGGAGTGCCTGCCATCGGCATCTCGGGCTTCGACCTGCTGGCCGAGGGCGTCGAGGGGCGGGCGCTGGTGCAGATCCCGGCGCCGCGCGGCGCGTCCTACCTGCAATGGGTCGAGGACGGCGTGCCGCAAGGGGCGCCGTGGCTGGCCGAGGTGCTGCCTGACGCGCGCGTGGCCGAAGGGGCGATCGACTGGTCCACCGGGGCGGCGCGGATTGCGCGACTCGCAGCGGACCGAATGGGCGCGGCCATGGCCCGCCCTGCCCCGCTGTATATCCGCGACGCGGATGCCGCCCCCGCACGGCCGGTTCCCCCGGTCAGATGACGAACGAAGAGCTTGCCCGGCTGCACGCAGCCGCGATGGCGCTGCCGCGCCCCTGGGCCGCGCACGAGATCGGGACGCTGCGGCTCATGCCCGGGGGGATCGAATGCGTGCGGCCCGAGGGATTCGCGCTTGGCCGGATCGCCGCCGACGAGGCCGAGCTTCTGACCGTCGCCGTCCACCCGGATGCCCGCCGGCAGGGCGTCGGCCGGGCCCTTCTGGCGGCGTATCACGACGCGGCCAAGCGTTGCGGCGCGGTCACGAGTTTCCTTGAGGTGGCAGAGACGAACGATGGCGCCCGCGCCCTGTATGCCGCGGAAGGATATGGGGAAATCGGCCGTCGGCCCGGCTATTACACTGAGGTCGCTCCGCCCGTTGCCGCAATCGTGATGTCGCGCGTCCTCTGACGCGCCGTCACATGCCTGAAATAACGCCGCCTCGCGTTGAGGAGAGCGGAATTGCCGCGCGACTCCCTTGACCCTTCATCTGCCCTCCGGCCTTATCGGGCCATCAACAAGAGGGCGGCCGTCAGCGGCCGCCCCGGATACCCAGGGAGATACCCGACCCATGACGCTCATGCACAAGTTCCTGACGGCCGCTGCCGCCACGGCCCTGTCGGCCGGCGCCGCGCTGGCCGAGCCCGGCCTCATCATCGACCTTGGCGGCAAGTTCGACAAATCCTTCAACGAAAGCGCCTATACCGGCGCACAGCGCTGGGTCGAGGAGACCGGCGGCGACTACATGGAGACCGAGCTTGCCTCGGAAGCGCAGCGCGAGCAGACCATGCGCCGCATGGCCGAGCGTGGCGCGAACCCGGTCGTCGTGCTGGGCTTCGCCAACGCCTCGACGTTGGAACAGGTCGCGCCCGACTATCCCGACACCAAGTTCGTCATCGTCGACGCCGTCGTGGACCAGCCGAACGTGCAGTCCATCGTGTTCTCCGAGCACGAAGGCTCGTACCTTGTCGGCATGATGGCGGCGATGGCCTCGGAAACGAACACGGTCTCGTTCGTCGGCGGGATGGACGTGCCGCTGATCCGCAAGTTCGCCTGCGGCTATGCCCAGGGCGCCAAGGCGGTGGACGAGGATATCGAGGTCATCGCGAACATGACCGGCACCACGCCCGCTGCGTGGAACGACCCGGTGAAGGGTGGCGAGTTGGCCCGCTCGCAGATCAGCCAGGGTTCGGACGTGATCTTTGCCGCAGCCGGCGGCACCGGCGTGGGCGTCCTGCAGGCCGCCGCCGACGAGGACGTGCTGGCCATCGGCGTCGATTCGAACCAGAACTTCATGCATCCGGGCACCATGCTGACCTCGATGGTCAAGCGCGTGGACAACGCCGTCTATGACGCGTTCGAGGCGGGCGAGAACGTCGAGCCCGGCGTGCAGGTCAAGGGCCTTGAGGACGAGGGTGTCGCCGTCGCCATCGACGAGTACAACGAGGACCTCGTGACCGACGAGATGATGCAGCGGGTCGAAGAGGCCAGGCAGCAGATCGCCTCGGGCGAGATCGACGTCCACGACTACACCGAAGACGACAGCTGCCCCGCGCTGACGTTCTGATCGCACGATGCTAAGAGGGGTCCCGTGCCTTGCGGTGCGGGGCCCTGTTCATTTCCAGAGGAACCGCCATGACCGCACCGGCCATCGAGCTTCGCGGGATCTCCAAGTCCTTCGGCCCCGTCCATGCCAACAAGGACATCGACCTGCGGGTCATGCCCGGGACGATCCACGGCATCATAGGCGAGAACGGCGCGGGGAAATCCACGCTCATGTCGATCCTCTACGGCTTCTACAAGGCCGACAGGGGCGAGATTCACGTCCGCGGCGAAAAGGTGGACATCCCCGACAGCCAGGCGGCGATCCGCGCCGGCATCGGGATGGTGTTCCAGCACTTCAAGCTGGTGCAGAACTTCACCGTGCTGGAAAACATCGTGCTGGGTGCCGAAGGCGGTGCGCTGCTCAAGACGTCGCTGGGGCGGGCGCGCAAGTTGTTGAAGCAGCTGTCCGAGGAATACGAGCTGCATGTCGATCCCGATGCCCTGATCGAGAATCTGGGCGTGGGAATGCAGCAGCGGGTCGAGATCCTGAAGGCACTGTACCGGCAGGCGGACATCCTGATCCTCGACGAGCCGACGGGCGTGCTGACGCCGTCGGAGGCCGACCACCTGTTCCGCATCCTCGAAGGGCTGAAGCGCGAGGGCAAGACTGTCATCCTGATCACCCACAAGCTGCGCGAGATCATGGAGGTGACCGATACGGTTTCGGTCATGCGCCGCGGCGAAATGACGGCGACGGTGAACACCGCAGGCACCAGTCCCGAGGAGCTGGCCGAGCTGATGGTCGGCCGCAAGGTCCTCTTGCGCGTCGAAAAGGCGCCGGCAAAGACGGGCGATACGGTGCTCGAGGTTCGAAATCTGCAAGTCATCGACGAGGCGGGCGTCGAGCGGGTGCGCAAGATATCGCTTGAGGTCAAGCGCGGCGAGATCCTCGGGATCGCCGGAGTCGCCGGGAACGGCCAGTCCGAGCTTCTGGAAGTGCTGGGCGGGATGCGCGAGGGCACTGGCGAGGTGCTGCTGAACGGCAAGCCGCTGGCGCTTTCGGGCAAGGGCTCGGACGCGCGGACGCGGCGGCGGGTCGGCATCGGGCACGTCCCCGAGGACCGCCAGCGCGAGGGTCTGATCATGAATTTCCACGCGTGGGAGAATGTCGGCTTCGGCTACCACGACGACCCGCGCTACAACCGCGGGCCGCTGATGAACAACCGCGCCCTGCGCGAGGATGCCGAGGCGAAGTTCGCGAAGTTCGACGTGCGCCCTGCCGACCCGTGGCAGAAGGCGCAGAACTTCTCGGGCGGGAATCAACAGAAGATCGTCATCGCCCGCGAGCTGGAGAAAGAGCCGGACCTGCTGCTGATCGGCCAGCCCACCCGCGGCGTCGATATCGGCGCGATCGAGTTCATCCACGAGCAGATCGTCGCCCTGCGCGACCAGGGGAAGGCGATCCTGCTGGTGTCGGTCGAGCTCGACGAGATCATGTCGCTGTCGGACCGCATCGCGGTGATGTTCGACGGGCGCATCATGGGCGAGCGGTCGCCCGCGACGACGAACGAGCGCGAGCTGGGCCTGCTGATGGCTGGCGTCACCGACACCGAGCACGAACATTCGGCCGAGGGGGGCGCAGAGAACCTCTCGCGGTCCACCGGAAAGGTCCGCTGATGCAGAAGCTTCCCACCTGGGTCGACGTGGCCCTCATCCCCGCGATCAACCTGGCGCTGGCGCTGGTGGTGTCTGGTATCGTCGTCAGCCTGATCGGGCAGGACCCGTTCGAGGCGCTCGCCATCATGGTCAACGGCGCGGTCGGTTCGACCTATGGCTGGGGCTACACGCTGTTCTACGCGACGAACTTCGTGTTCACCGGCCTTGCCGTGGCGGTCGCCTTCCACGCCAAGCTGTTCAACATCGGCGGCGAGGGCCAGGCGCAGCTGGGCAGCCTTGGGGTGGCGCTGGTCTGCCTTGCGGTGCCGTGGCCGCACTGGGCGCTGGCCCTGCCGGCCGCGATCGTGGGCGGCGCACTGTTCGGCGCGGCGTGGGCCGCAATCCCGGCCTACCTGCAGGCCAAGCGCGGCAGCCACATCGTCATCACGACAATCATGTTCAACTTCATCGCCTCGGCGCTGCTGGTCTACCTGCTGGTGGGTGCGCTGAAGGCGCCGGGCATGGCGCCCGAGACGGTGCGCTTTCCCGAAGGCGCGCGGCTGCCCTCGGCGCAGGAGGTGCTGGCCGTGATCGGCATCCCGTTTTCGCGCACGCCGCTGAATGTCAGCTTCCTTGTGGCGCTGGTGGCCTGCTGGGGCGTGTGGCTGCTGCTGTGGCGGATGCGGCTGGGCTACGAGATCCGGGCCTTTGGGCATTCGGAACCGGCGGCGCGATACGCCGGGATATCGCCGCTCAGGATCACGATGCTGACGATGCTGATCTCGGGCGCGCTGGCCGGGTTGATGGCGATCAACGCGGTGATGGGCGAGCAGGAGCGGCTGATCCAGGACAACGTGCTCGGCGCCGGGTTCGTCGGCATCGCGGTGGCGCTGATGGGGCGGTCGCATCCCGTGGGGGTGCTGTTGGCCGCGATCCTGTTCGGCGCGCTCTACCAGGGTGGCGCCGAGCTGGAGTTCGAAACGAACGTGCCGCGCGAGATGGTCGTGGTGATCCAGGCGCTGGTGATCCTGTTCACCGGCGCACTCGACGGCATGGTGCGCGGGCCGCTGGAAAAGAGCTTCCTGCGGTTCCGCACCAAGCCGAAGCCCGGCGTTCCCGCCGAATGATCGCGCGCCACACGGGCTCAGAGGGGCTGACATGACCTATATCGACATCGTCCAGATCTTCGATTCGACCATCCGCCTGGCGACGCCACTGCTACTGGCCTGCCTTGCCGGCCTCTTCAGCGAGCGGTCGGGCATCGTGGATATCGGCCTCGAAGGGAAGATGCTGGTCGCGGCCTTCTTCTCGGCCGCGACCGCCGCGCTGACCGGAGACGTCTGGCTGGGGCTGCTGGCCGGGATCGCCGCGGCGGTCGTGTTCTCGCTGATCCACGGGGTCGCCTCGATCACGTTCCGGGGGGACCAGCTGATCTCGGGCGTGGCGATCAACTTCCTGGCCGCCGGCATGACGGTGCTGATCGCGCAGGACTGGTTCCAGCAGGGCTCGCGCACGCCGTCCCTGACCGGCGACGCGCGCTTTGGGTCGATCGACCTGCCCTTCGCCGAGGCGCTGTCGGGCGTGCCGTTCCTCGGCCCGCTTTATGCCGACGCGCTGTCGGGGCACACGATCCTTGTCTATGTCGGCTTTCTTGCCGTCCCGGCGACATGGTGGGTGCTCTTCCGCACGCGGTTCGGCCTGCGCCTGCGGGCCGTGGGCGAGAACCCCGGCGCGGTGGACACCGCCGGCGTCTCGGTCAACCGGCTGCGCTATGCGGCCGTGCTGATCACCGGGCTGCTGACCGGTCTTGCGGGCGCCTACCTTGCCACCGGGCTGGCGGCCGGGTTCACCAAGGACATGACGGCGGGCCGAGGCTACATCGCGCTGGCCGCGCTGATCTTCGCCAAGTGGCGGCCGTGGTACGCGCTGTTCGCCTGCCTGCTCTTCGGGTTTCTGCAGGCCGTGTCGAACCGCTACTCCACCCTGGATTTCGGCCTGATCGAGATCCCGAACGCCTTCGTCCTCGCCCTGCCCTACATCCTGACCGTGGTGATCCTGGCGGGGTTCGTGGGACGGGCCACGCCGCCGCGCGCCGGTGGCGAACCCTACGTGAAGGAGCGCTGAGTGATGCCCGACCGCGAATCCGCCGACCTCGTCCGTTTCATCCATGACCGCGCGGGGGCCGAGCCGGTGCGGCTGGGCCTGATCCTGGGCTCAGGCCTTGGCCATGTCGCGCAGGCCGTGGACGGGGTGTCGATCCCCTACGACCAGCTACCGGGTTTTCCCCATGCCGGGGTTTCGGGGCATTCGCCCGAGCTGACCATCGGCACGCTTGAAGGGCAGCGGGTCGCCGTGCTGGGCGGACGGGCGCATTACTACGAAAAGGGCGACCCGCGGGCGATGCGCCTGCCGCTCGAGGTGCTGGCGGCGCTTGGGGCCGAGACGCTGATCGCGACGAACGCCGCCGGGTCACTGGCCGCCGAGATGCCGACGGGGTCGATCATGATCCTGTCGGACCACATCAATTTCTCGGGCCTGAACCCCCTGATCGGCGAGCCGACAGACAGCCGCTTCGTGCCGATGACCGACGCCTACGATCCGGAGCTGCGCCGCCGCCTGCGCCGCGCTGCCTTGCAGACCGGGACGCCGGCCTTCGAGGGCGTCTATGCGTGGTACTCCGGCCCCTCGTTCGAAACGCCGGCCGAAATCCGGGCGATCCGCACGCTGGGCGCCGATGCGGTCGGCATGTCCACAGTGCCCGAGGTGATCCTGGCGCGCTACATGGGGATGCGCGTCGCCGCGATCTCGGCCATCACCAACATGGCCGCCGGGCTGTCGTCGGAGAAGATCGGCCACGCCCATACCAAGGAGATGGCCCCCCTGGGCGCCGCCAAGCTCGAGACCGTGCTGCGACGGGTGCTGGCCGACCTCTAAAAGGCGCTGGAACATCTGGCGCGCTCCGCCGGATCATGAGACATCGGATGGCATCGACGCACGAGGCGTTTCCTTGCAGCTTTACCTTCCCATCGCCGAAGTCTCGGTCAATGCATACCTGATCCTCGGGATCGGGGGCATCGTCGGCATCCTGTCGGGAATGTTCGGCGTGGGCGGAGGCTTCCTGATCACCCCCCTGCTGTTCTTCGTGGGCATTCCGCCTGCGGTGGCCGTGGCGACATCCGCGAACCAGATCGTGGCGTCGTCCGTATCGGCCGTCCTGGCCCATATCCGGCGCAGGACAGTCGACTTCCGCATGGGCTGGGTGCTGCTGGCCGGGGGCCTCGTCGGGTCGGCCATCGGGGTCTGGATCTTCACCATCCTGCGCCGGCTGGGCCAGGTCGATCTGCTGGTGAACCTCTGCTACGTCGTCTTCCTCGGGATCATCGGCGGCCTGATGTTCATCGAGAGCCTGAACGCCATCCGCTCGTCACGCAGCGGCAAGCGCCCCCAGCGCAAGCGGCACAACTGGATTCATGCGCTGCCGATGAAGATGAAGTTTCGGACCTCGGGGCTTTACATCTCGGTCATTCCGCCGGTGCTGGTCGGCATGGCGGTCGGCGTGCTGGCGGCGGTCATGGGCGTGGGCGGCGGCTTCATCATGGTGCCCGCGATGATCTACCTGCTGGGGATGCCCACCAAGGTCGTGATCGGGACGTCGCTGTTCCAGATCATCTTCGTCACGGCCTTCACGACGATCCTGCACGCCACCACCAACTACAGCGTGGACATGTTGCTGGCGCTGCTTTTGCTGATCGGCGGGGTCGTGGGCGCGCAGTTCGGCACCCGGCTGGGTAGCTACCTGAAGGCCGAGCAGTTGCGCATCCTGCTGGCGCTGATGGTCCTGGCGGTGTGCGGCAAGCTGGCGCTCGACCTGCTGCTGCGCCCGAACGAGCTGTACTCCATCGGTCTGGCGGGCGCGTGATGTATCGGCTGATCCTCGTCCTCATGCTTCTTGCCCTGCCCGCTTCGGCGCAAGAGATCGTCGCGGGGCTCAGCCAGAACCGCATCTCGATTTCGGCGAATTTCGACGGATCCGAGATCCTGATCTTCGGCGCGGTGAAGGACAGCAATGTGCCGATCGACGAGGAAAGCGGTGTCATCGTCACGATCGAGGGGCCGAAGGCGCCCCTGACCGTCCGCCGCAAGGACCGTCTTGGCGCGATCTGGGTGAACCGCACCTCGGTCGAGATTGACGAGGCGCCGAGCTTTTATGCCGTGAACACGTCGGGGCCGCTCGAACGCATCCTCGACTATACCGAGAACCTTCGGCACGAGATCACCGTGAGCGAGGCCATCCGTTCGGTCGGCGCACCGCCAGAGGTGACCGACAGCCTTGCATTCACCGACGCGCTGGTCCGCATCCGCGAGGGAAGCGGTCTCTATCAAACGAATATCGGTGCGGTGACGGTGCGCGAGGCGACGCTGTTCAATACGTCGTTCATCCTGCCGGCGAACCTGTTGGAGGGCGTCTATACCGCGCGCCTGTTCCTGACCTCGGGCGGTGAGGTCGTGTCCGAGGCCTCGCAGACGATCTATGTCGAAAAGGTCGGGCTGGAGCGGTTCCTGTATAGCCTCGCTCACGAGCAGCCGCTGGCCTATGGGTTCCTGTCGCTTGCCATCGCGATTGCCGCAGGCTGGGGTGCCTCGGCCGTGTTCCGCTACATTCAGTCCTGAGCGCCGGGCTCGAGCGTCAGGGCGGCGGGCGTGGCGTCCAGGTCATCTGTGCCCAGCGCCTCGGCCGGGCGAGCGAGGCGGTTGCGCATGACCCAGAACAGCCGGGTTTCGGCGCGCGTGATCGCGACATAGGCAAGGCGCTTCCACAGGGGCTGCCCGGCTTCGACCCGGCCGACACGCGCGGCGGCCCAGAGGTCGGGGGCGAAGACCTGCACCTCGGGCCATTGCGAGCCTTGCGCCTTATGGATCGTGACGGCGGCGCCGTGAAGGAAGGCGGCGCCCATGCGAGCGGCGAAGGGGATGAAGGGCTCTTCCTCGTCCGGCATCTCGATCTTGACGATCGAGGCGACGTTGACGCGGGGATCGGGGGCGCCGACCACGTGCAGGCGCGAGAAGCCGGGCTTCTTGCCCTCGCCCAGATAGATCACCTGCGCGCCCTTGATGAGGCCCCGCGCCTCGAGGTCGATGCGCTTCTTGCGGTGCTTCAGGGGCAGCTCGATCCCGTCGCAGATCAGCGGCTCGCCCGGCAGCAGCGCATCGGCGGGGGCGCCATAGGCGGCACGGAAGGCATGGATCAGGCGGATGCGCGTGGCGTTGCGCCAGACCAGGACAGGCGAGCGCGCCATCTTGGCCGCCTCGACCCGGCCGGCGACGACGACGCGGTCATCCTTAGCGGCGGCGTTCTCGACCATCTTCTCGAACATCTCGAACGTGAGGTCGGGGTCGGCGAGCGCGTGGGCGAGGTCGAGGATGGGATTGCCGGCCTCTTGCCGGTGCACGCGGCTGAGATGAACGACACGCTCGGGCGGCAGGTCATCGAATACCATGCTGCCTGATTGCTGCACGGGGGCGAGCTGCGCGGGATCGCCGAACAGGAGGAGCGTCGGAAAGATCTCCTGCAGATCCTCGAACTGGCGTTTGTCGAGCATCGAGGATTCGTCGACCATCCCGATGTCGAGCGGCTCGTCCCGCCGCTTCCAGCCCGAGATGAAGTCCGACCCGCGCAGACCGGCGGCGGCGAGCGCGCCAGGGATCGAGTTCATCTGCTGGAAGAAGGCGTAGGCGCGGTCCAGCGCCTGTTCTGTCATGCCCTCGATCTCGACCTCGGGGCGGTCGCCCTGCCCCGACAGCCATTCGGCGATGCGCTCGTATTCCGGGGCATAGACGGGGGTATAGAGGATGCGGTGGATCGTGGTCGCCGGAACGCCGCGGCTGCGCAGGACGCTGGCGGCCTTGTTGGTGGGCGACAGGATCGCGAGGGTGCGGTGATCGCGCTTGCGCCGCGCCTCGTAGTCGCCCGAGATCACCTTGACCCCGGTATCCGCGAGCGCGTGGTAGAGGGTCGACAGCAGCATCGTCTTGCCCGACCCGGCCTTGCCGGTCACGCCCATGACGGACGAGCGGCCTTCTTGCAGAGGGGTCAGCTTTGCCTGGTCCAGGTCGACACCCGCGTTGCGGAGCAGGTCGTGGACCATCGCCCTGGCGCGGGACTGGTCGGGGGAAAGTACGGGAAGAGGCTCGGCCATGGCCCCCGGCTTATCGCGCGCCGGAGGCCGTGCCTAGGCCTGTCAGGCGACGGCTTTCATGGTTGCCGCGGCCGCGTCGCGGAAGGCCGTGCGAAACCAGGTCTCGGATTGCTGGGAGGTGATGCCCGCGCGACGCATCAGCTTGGCATGGGCGGATTCGGTGAACTCCCACAGGCCGACGCCGATGGCGTCCGGGCCGTCGCCCGACATGCCCAGGATGTCGGGCGAGCCACCGAGCATCTTGTAGACCCGGATCATCCGGGCATCGAAGACGCCGACGAAGTGATCGAGATAGAAGCCCCGCAGGATCTCTCCGCCAGCGAGCATCAGCGCCGCCGAGATGCGGGGCGAGGCGTCGGGGGCGAGGCAGAAGCGGGTGCATTCCCAGATCAGCGGGCTTTCGATGCGCACGCCATCGGTCAGGTCCAGGAAGTGTTCGTTGACCATCGTGCGGCCCGTGGTGGGCAGGAACCGCATGGAGCCGCCGTGGGTGCCGTCGGGCTGCTCCCAAATCACGTAGAGGGGGTTCAGCACGTCGTACTGGTCGCGCTCGTGGCCGTTTTCGTCGACCGTCACGTCCCAGCCCAGACGGTCGTGGAACTGCGCCGCGCGGTGACGGAACATGCTGTCGGCGAGGACGGGGAAGTTGACGAGCTCGTTGGCGTAGACGTAGCGGATCATCGGTGGGGCCTCCTGGGCGGGCTTGGAATGATCCTATTCAGCCCAGGAGGAATTAAGCGTTCCGCGCCGTGCCGCGCACCGGATTAACCTTCAGGTAAGGATCAGTCCGAGACGAACGGCCCGAGCGATGGCGCCTGTGGTGTTCGCGGCGCCGAGCTTGTGGCGCGCGCTCTCGATATAGACGCGCAACGTGTGCTCGGAGATGCCGAGCTGGTCCGCCGCACGCCCCCGGTTCACACCCATCGCGAGGTATTTCAGGGCTTCGGTCTCGCGCGGAGACAGAGAAACGTCGTCGGACGTCGCGAGGTAGCCACAGATTTCGAGCACCTTGCGGTTCACGAAATGCCCGAGCAGAATTAGCGCACGACCGTTGCGATCCTTGAACTCTGCCCACTCTTTCGCGCTGCCCTGAAGCGTAGCGGTTAGGTGGGCGAACTGGCCGCGCGGTCCGTGGATCGGGATGGTCAGGCCGTTGTTCCCGATGGCGAATCGCTCGGCATCGGCGGCGAGCTTCTGGGCGCGCTTGCTGCTCCAATCAAGCTGGCCCCACTCGATCACGTGAAAGCCCTGCGCGGCGGCACGAATCACCGGGTCCACCGCTTGAAAGTTCTCGGCGATGTAATGCGTGCGCCAGGCGTCGGTGTAGGTCCCCGCGCCGATCAACTCGCCGCCCGCATTCACCCAGTGATAGAGAAGATGGCCTGCGCCGATCTCGTCCCGGACTTGCGCGATCCGGGCTTCAAGGTCCGGGATGGTTTGCGCGCTGTCCATGTGTTCGATCGCGGCAGCGACCGCATCGTCCGGTGACAGTTGGTCCAAGAGCATCGGCTCCCTCCATAGGCAGATGGAGCTTCCGCGTCTTGAACGTGTCTCAGGCCAGCTTGACGCTGAGACCTGCCTGCTGTGCAGCTGCGCCGCGCACCGTTCCGTCACCACGCACCATGCTCGACCGGGCCACTACTGTGGTTTCGTCAAGCTTCGACACGAGGTCTTCAAGACCGTTAAGCGCCGCGAACTCCCGCAGGTCGTTCAAAACCTGGATCATCCAATCTTGTTTCATGACGTAACTCTCCTGAAAGTCCTAACGAACTCTTAACCACGGTCTGTTAATTTCTAACTTAACGTTTGGTGCACAAAGCGAACCTCACCAGAATTGGGTAGGCTGGAAATGCAGTCGGCCCAGCCGAGTGGCAGGACAATCGCAGTTGGCCTCACGCCTCGGCTAAGCCATTGAGAACCTTTCGAAGGAAG